>SFKY01000130.1 GCA_004554665.1 Bacteroidales bacterium | reverse complement strand
GCCGATGCAGGATTGTCGACACGTACGCCTTGCAGGTTGTAGTATACTGCCTCAGCTCCTTCGCCGTCGGCAAGCACATCCTCTACTCCGGTCACCATTCCGCCTGTCGGCTTGTAACTATAGGTAGCACCTGCTACTGCCGCATAAGCCGGCATACCGGTAGATTCGTTGCCAGTCTTATCCTCTACTACTGCGGTATCTTGAACCACGCCGGTGTCGGGCAAGTCGCCGAAGTTACCTTCAGCAGGATTGGCTCCCGTTTTCACTCTGCGGAGTGTTGCAGCGGGACTATTGATAGTTACGGTATTATACCCTTCAGTAGCCTCGCTTACAGCTTCATACTTCTGCTCGAAGAGATACATTGCCGTTGCATATACCGTAGGTATAGGAGTAGGAGTAGGTGTAGTAGTACCTTTGTCGAAGCCCTTGGCCACATACGTTCCGATCAACGGATCATCGTCGTCCAACAGATACTTGTAGCTATTGTCTAACTTGTAATCAGTGCCGTGGTAGTGGTTGGCGATATGAGGCACGAGATACTCATAGGTGGTCGTTTTGCTGCTGCTGCCATCTTTCAGCTCTACCAAGTAGTACAACGGTTTTATCGCCTCTGGCACGGTGGTGCACTGCGTATCCGTCGAACCTTCGAGCTGGTCGTCGGCATCTACAAAGTTCTTGTGACCTTTGTACATCCAGTCCCATGTCGAGTTATTGCGTTCTATCATACCGAGATACAATTCCTCGAACCCGGTGCCGGTGTTCACTCTTATCGTATGCTTGGTATCCACCGAAGGTGCTGCGCCAAATGTTCCATTATTGCTGTCGAACTCCGAGGTCGCTGTGTAAACACAGGCTTATCTTCGTTATTGGGGCGAACGCCATTTACAGTGATAGCATACGGGTTGCCATTGTCCGTGGTTTTCTTGTCAACGGCCGTAAAGCTCAAGTCGCTGCTCGATGCGCCTTTCACTCCCAATGACACTCCGTAGACGATATCATACTTGCTGTAGATCTCCTCTACCACATTCGGGCGATTGAATTTCACATTCAAATCCAATCTGTCGGGACGGAAGTTATCATCGAGTTTCACATATACGGGTTTCGAGGTTTTCGACGCTGATTCATTCCAATAGCCGGAGGGCACGTTCACCTTGGCCCACTGTTTGCCTTCGTAGGTCACTGGAACGGTTTCACGGATGTAGTCATAGCCGTAGGTCAATCCGTAGGGCTGTGGCAGCACGGGGTCGATCGTTAATGTTGCCTTCGATTCGTAATTGTGTAGCGAGCCATCGGCATTGGTCGTAGTGTAAGTCAAGGTGGTGAGGATTGTGCCTTGCGCCACGTTGCCGCCGCGCTTCATCACCAACGAGTAATAGTTGTGTCCGTTGTGCGTCAAGAGCTGCGCTACTCCGCGGGAAATCGGATCGCCTACAAAAGTCTCCTTCATTTCCACCTTGGGTACAGGTACTGCCTGTATAGCCCCAGCATTTACTTGCTTCTGCAATTCTGCCTTGTATACGTCGTAGTCCAAACATCTTACATAGTAATCTGATGTCCACCAATACTTGTCGGGGTTTTCGTTGAGGAATTTCAACGCTTTAGCTCCTGGTATCTCGTCGATAGTGCCAGTGGGGAATGCCACTTTCACGGACTTGCTATCTATCGTCTGCGTCTCGTCGGCCAAGTTCATTGCATAGAATGTAGCGTTGTTGCTGGGGCTGTAGGTGAGGTACTCATTGGAAGTGCCAAGTGCGGTCTTACCTTCCTCGCTCAGCTTCACAAGCTGCAATGCCATGGGCTGGAGCGTAACGGCCTCGTCGCTATAGATAGCCACCTGGTTGGAGGTAGCAGTCTTCGTCGCACCACCCTCGCTGTCGAGCGTAATAGTTATCTTGTAGCGATACAAACCGGGGGTGAAGCCGAGGTCGGCTACAGCACTCTTGTCGGTAAACGTCGTCCAATCAGGCATCGTTCCCGAGCCTTTCAACAGGTCGGATACTTTGATGTTTTGTTCGGCTACCGATACATATCCG
>SFKY01000129.1 GCA_004554665.1 Bacteroidales bacterium | reverse complement strand
TTCATCGGAGAGCAGACGGAAGAAGATGGTCGCGACCTCGGCGCGGGTGATGGCGCCCTGCGGCTGCACCGTGCCGTCGGGATAACCGACAACGTAGGCGTAGTGGTCCGCCTTGTTCAGCTTGGGCTTGGTTTCGGCGGGCGTGGTGGGATGGTAGCTGCGGCGCCACTGAGCAGTGTAAGTCACATCGCCAGTCACGGTTTCGCTCCACTCAGGAGTCCAATCGACGAACCGGTAGCCGGGACGGGTCGGAGTGCCATCGAAAGCGGGAGTATCATCGCCAACCAGAAGATTATTATATACCTGATCCTCAAAGACTTCTTTGTTCTCGACGCCGTCGGTATAGGTGACCGTGTACTTTGTCTCCAGTACGTCGGCGATACCGTTGTTGTTGGTATCCAAACCGTAGACAGCGTAAACAGTGACATCCGTCTCGTTGCCTGCCGCATCATTAGCCGGGACAGTTACCTGGCTAATCGTGACAGGCGCCGTGTCGCCAGCAGCATAGATGTATTCGTCTTTCTCAGCAGTCCAACCGATGAAAACCACATCTACATTATTGACCTTTTTGTGAGTGGGCTTGGTGGTGCTATTCAAAAGATACTCGGTATCAGGCAACAGATACTGCTCCGCGTCAGGAGCGCCTGCACCGCCGTTGGCGTCATAGGTGACCTGATAGACAGGGATCACACCGTCTAAGTGGTAGCATGTGCCACTTTCGACATAATCGTCAGCGCCGTAGGCCTGAGTCAGAGTCCAAGACGAAGACGAAACCAAAGACAGGTCAAAAGCAGCATTAACATCATAGCGGATGAAGCCATTAGTTTTACTCAACTCAGCAACAGCTGTATCCTTGTTAACCGTACCATCAACCAGGACATAGCCCAGAGTCAGCCAGCCGTGCTCGTTCAGTTCCAGACTGAAGGGATCATTGAGGGGCGCGCTGTTCTCAAACTTGGCATAAACATAGACAGGAATCTGATTCACGTCGGCTTTACCGTCGCCGTTGGTGTCGTAGCCCCAAGCGGCATAGACGGTGGTATTGCCTTCAATATCCACAGTGGTGATGCAAGTCGGAGCAGTGTCGTCCTTGGTGTAGATCTTTGTATCCTTTGCTGCCGTCCAGCCAATGAACACTACGGGAACATTACCTTCTGCAACATGCGTCGGCTTCGTTGTTGTGTTCAAGTGATAACCGCTCTGTGCAGACAGATTCTGTAACTGCTCAGGGCCGCCATTGTTGCCGCCATTTACATCATAGGTAAGCGTATAGGACACGCACTCCACATAGAACGTCACCGGCGCACCAGAGGACACAATCCAACCTGTTCCGCCCATCTCCAGCACGATCGTTTTATCGGTCGTAGTCGCCACAGCCGTATGTCCGGGCAGCGTTTTGTTGTACTCAGCCACATATGTAGCCGGCTTGATGGTTACATTGCAGAAATAGCCATCTGTCTCGTTGCCTGTAACATCGCCAATCTCATAGCTGTCTGTCAGCAGGCCATACGTTTTGTTATCATGCTCCGGATCGATCTCGGTGTTAACGCAATCTACGGTGATCTTTCCAGCCAGCAGTTTAATCAGCTGCTCATCAGTGGGAGTAGCGGGCTTCTCAGGCTCGGGTGTCTCGCAGTCCACTGTGAACGTCACCGGCACACCCGATTTCACTTGCCACGTCGATACGGTTCCATCATCATTATTAGGATCAGGAGCATAGTGCAGCGTGATCGTTCCGGTCTGGTCTGCAGGGTCGAGCGTATGATTGACACCAATATCACTATTATACAGCGTTACATAAGCGTCAGGGGTAACCGTGATGTCGCAGGTATAGACACCTGTTGTTTGATTTTTCTCGACATCGCCGATGCTATAGCTGCCCGTCAGCAGACCATATGTTTTGGTTTCGTGGCTGACATCGTCGTTGGTGCAGGCTACCTTCACAGCCCCATTTGCCAAAAGCTGCCCAATGTCATTTTTGCTGGGTTTCGCAGGCAGCTGAGGAGCGGGAGTCTCGCCGCAGACCACGTCGAACTCCACTTCATTCTTGCTGGGCACCCATCTGTTCTGACTGTTGTTCCACGTCAGTGTGACCGTCTTGCTGGCCGATTCCCCAGCTTCAAGCTCATGAGTTGCGCCGGTATCCTTGTCATACTGTTCGATATACTTCTCCGCATAGATCGTGACAGTGCAGGTATAGCCGCTGGTCGCGTTACCCGTTACATCGCCGATCCTATAGCTGCCCTCAATCAGAGCATAGTGCCGCTCTTCGTGTTTGGCCTTATCA
>SFKY01000080.1 GCA_004554665.1 Bacteroidales bacterium | reverse complement strand
AGGTGGCAGACATTCCCACGGGTAATGTCATGCAGAGCCTGCAAGGTCGTGTGACAGGAATGAACATTTCTACCGACGGTACGCCGGGCGGTATGAACACCTAGGTGTTGGTACGTGGTACTACTACCATCAATAATAGTGCGCCACTCTATGTTATCGATGGTGTACAGACACGCGACAACATCGCCTCTATTCTTGCTGCTGGCGATGTGGAGTCGATACAGGTCTTGAAAGATGCCTCTTCGGCTGCCATCTATGGTGCACAGGCTGCCAATGGTGTGATCATCATTACCACCAAGCGAGCCAAGGAGGGTGATGTGAAGGTAAACTTCGATGCCTCGATGACAGCACAGACCTTTACCACCGGTTTTGACATGCTCAACACCCAGCAGTGGGGTGATGTGTACTGGCAGGCATACAAAAACGACTATGGTACCACGCCCAAGAGTGTCGTATATGGCGATGGCGCCACCGCCGTTCCCCAACAATACTACTACAACGCTGGGGGTAAGCAGATTCGGGTGGCAGATACAGACTGGGCCAAGGAAATCTACAGCACGGCATGGATGCAGAATTATAACCTGACCGTCTCTAAGGGATATAAGGATGGCAACGCTGCCCTCACGCTCAACTACATAGACCAAGACGGAATGTGTCGGAATACCGACTTCCAGCGCTTCAACACCCGTCTTACAAGCGATTTCAGAATCTTTGGTGGTAAGGTGAAGGTGGGTGAGAGCATGGCCTTCAACTACTGGAAACAGCATCTCAATCCCGGAGGCATCGAGGAAAATGTCATTGCACAGCATCCTGCCATTCCCGTCTACGACGAGCAGGGTGGTTATGCAGGCGGTTACGTCGATGTATTGGGCGACAAGCCCAATCTGATACGTCTTACAGACAATGAGAAGGACAACCGCCACCGCAACTGGCGCCTCTTCGGAAATGTATATGCAGAGATAGAGCCTCTCAAGAATCTTACTTTCCGTTCTACTTTCGGACTCAACTATCTCAATACGTTCAATTCGGTCTTCGTGCCGTCATGGTCAGAGGCCAGTCGTACGGTAGATACCAACGAGATTTCTGTCAACCAGAGCTACAGCATGCAGTGGGTATGGTCCAATGTGTTCAATTATCACCTCGAGTTGGGCAAGCACAGCATACAGGCAATGGCCGGTATGGAGGCCAAGGAGGAATATGGAGAGAGTCTTTCGGGCTACGGCCGCGGCCTGGTTATCGAAGAGATAGACTACCGTTACCTTGACACTGCCACCAGCAATAAGGATGCAGGCAACATGTCGTCCAAGTACGCCATTGTATCCTACTTCGGTAAAGTAAACTATGATTTCGCGGGCAAGTACCTGCTCTCTGCCACCGTGCGCCGTGACGCATCTTCACGCTTCGGACAAAACAAGAACTCCGCAGTGTTCCCCTCGGCCTCTGTGGGATGGCGTATGTCGGAAGAGAAGTTTATGAGCGGTACGAGGACATGGCTGACCGACCTCAAATGGAGGGCTGCATGGGGTGTGAACGGTAACGACATGATTGACAACACAGCCACTTATGACAAATACTCCATGAGTCTGGGCGGTGGCGGCTACAACTTCATCGGCGACAATGTCACTTTGGCTCCCGGAGCCATCAAGACCCACTCTGGTAACAGAAACCTGAGATGGGAACAGACCACCCAACTCAACTTCGGTCTGGACGCGCTCTTCCTGAACGGCAAGTTGGGACTTACCCTCGACTACTTCCACAAACGCACTACCGACATGCTCATTGAGCGTCCTTACATCGGTGTGATAGGAGAGGGTGGATACTCTTGGTACAACGGTATCTCGATGAACAATGACGGTGTTGAGGCCATGCTGACATGGCGTGACCAGATCAAGGACTTCAACTATAACGTATCGTTCAATATCTCTTACTACAAGAACAAGATTACCGACCTGCCCACTGATATCTATTACACCTATGGTGGTGGAAACGGTATCGACCAGAGCATTGTAGGCCAGCCTCTCGGTTCGTGGATGGGTTATAAGACAGATGGCTTGTTCCGCACACAGCAAGAGGTAGACGACTACATGGCCAAGTACAATGTCACCATCGGTAAGCCCGGCGTGGGAAGAATCCGCTATCAGGACATCAACCATGACAATGTGATTGACACCAAGGACCAGACGTGGCTCGGAAGTGACCAGCCCAAGGTGATAGCAGGTCTCAATATCGGCGCATCCTATAAAGGTTTCGACCTCAGCATGTTCTTCAACGGTATGGTCCGCGATGCTTGGAACAATTCCAAGTTCTATACAGACCTCTTCCAGGGATGGATGGGCAACCACTCTACCCGTCTGCTCGATGCCTTGGCTGCCTGGAACGCCTATGAGTCCACTGGTTATTACGGTTCCAGCATACCTGCACTCACCACGGTCGACAACAACAACGAGACCCGCAGTTCCGATTTCTTCATCGAGGATGGCTCCTACATCAAACTCAAGAGCCTCACGCTGGGCTATACATTGCCCAAGAAACTCGTGGAGAAAGCCAAGCTGAGCAACCTCCGTGTCTATTTGCTCTCGCAGAATGTATTCACACTGACTAACTACACTGGAGCCGACCCCGAGGGACTTGGATATACCTATCCGCAACCCCGCACCTTTACGGTGGGCGTTCAGGCTTCTTTCTAAGCATTATTTTATCCATACAATCCATCACATCAATTATAGAGAATAACAATTATGAAACTTAAATATATAATCCCGGCATTTGCATTGGCAGCCACTCTGGCAGGATGCGACGAGAACAGTTTTCTGGACATCAAACCGCAAGGTACACTCAGCAACTCTTCACTCTCCAATGCCAAAGGTGTCGACCTGTTGACAACTGCTGCCTATGCAGCTTTGAGAAATGGCGATATGTTTACGCCTAACACCAATTGGACCTATGGCGAAGTGCGGTCTGACAATGCCTATAAAGGCGGTGGAGGAACCGGCGACGGCGGTGAGGTTCATCTGTTGGAGGTGCTCGACATAGACGCTACATGGGGCAATGCAGACGTCAAGTGGTTCCAACTCTACTGCGACGTGCAGCGCTGCAACTCTGCGCTGAAGGTACTCAACGACTGTAGCGAAGAGGAGATTGCCGACCTGAAGTCTCAGAAGGCGGAAATGAGGGTGCTGCGTGCCCACTTCTATTTTGAGCTGGCCCGCCTCTTCAAGCAGATTCCCTATTTCGACGAGAATGTGGACATCAATGCCTACGATCAGATATCCAATGTAGAGTTTACCCGTGACCAGATACTCGGCATGATAGCCGAAGAACTGACCTCGGCTGCCGAAGACCTGCCCGAGAAGCAGGCCGAGGTGGGCAGGGTAAACAAGTATGTGGCTTATGCTTACGCTGCCAAGGTGAAACTGTATCAGGCCTACAGGCAGAATGACCAGACCAACCAGGTGGAAAGCATCGATAAGAACCTGATGCGGGAAGTGGTGCAACTCTGCGACAAGCTCGAAGGCAAGTACGACCTGCTGGACGATTTCCAGAAACTCGACCTCCTCGCCTATGAGAATGGTGCTGAGTCGGTATTTGCCGTGCAGTATTCGATGAGCGATGGCAGTGGAGTGGATGGTGGTGCCGGATGCTACAACAGGAGCATGCTGCTCAATGCGCCCCAAGGTCCTTACAGCGGCGATGGCTTCTTCCTGCCCAGCCAGAACCTCATCAATGCTTTCAAGACCGATGCCAATGGTTTGCCTTTGTTCGATACTTATAACAACGAGGACTACGATGTCATCACGTTTGTCGATGGCAAGGCCGTAAACACCCAGATAGACAGCAATGTCGATCCCCGTCTCGACTTTATCGTGGGTCGTCCCAACATCACCTGGAAGACTTATCCCAATACACCCTGTCTCACATCATGGGTACGCAACACCTCAGACTATGGTTACCATTGTTGCAAGCGCTTCTATGTGTCGCCAGAGAGCCCCGACATGTACAAGGGGTGGCCTTGGGGCGCATCGGCTCTCAACTGGCAGATTATCCGCTATGCCGATGTCTTGCTGTGGAAAGCTGAGGCGCTCATCGAGATAGGCGAGGAAGCAGGATTGGAGCAGGCCAGACAGATTATCAACCGTATTCGCAGGCGTGCAGCCAATGAGAATACTTGGGTCAAGGACTTTGCAGACCCTGCCAAGTATGCGGCCAACTATAAAATAGGAGAGTATCCAGCTGCTGGATGGAATCAGGCTTATGCCCGTAAGGCGCTGCGCTTTGAGACACGTCTGGAGACCGCTATGGAGGGTGAGCGTTTCTTCGACCTTGTACGTTGGGGTGTTGCCGAAGAGGTGATGAATCAGTACTTTGACACGGAGAAAGAGAAGCGCGTGTATTACACCATCGCCAACTTTACCAAGAGTCGCGACGAGTATCTGCCCATCTCGAAGCCCCAGTACAATTTCTCGCACGGTCTCTACAAGCAGAATCCGGGTTATGGAGATTTCTAAGACAGACGGTTCTATCCTAAATAAAGCATCACGATGAATAAGTATTTGTTATTGATGATAGTGGCTGTGTTGCTGGGTGCAGTACGCATGACGGCACAGAAGCCGCAGGTGTTGGGCGACCGCCATGCCATGTTGCGCCTTGACGCTAACAAGAAGTATCTGTTGCTGCCCGTGGAGGAGAAAGAGGAGAACGCGCATGTCAGGGTTGTCAAGAACAATCAGCTCGTAAAGACCTTTAATTGCCGTTTGGCGGTAGACAAGGTAGACTATTTTGTTCCCTACGAGATAGGAGAGGGTGAGATCTTCGACATTACTTTCAATGGTAACCCGCGCTCCACAGGAGCCGTGACTGGCTTTGCCTGCTGGAAACGGATGACGTATGCCGATTCCTTCGACACCAAGAACGTGGAGCATCATCGTCCGGTCTACCACCATACCCCTCTCTATGGCTGGATGAACGACCCCAATGGCATGTTTTACAAAGACGGCCAGTGGCACCTCTACTATCAGTACAATCCTTATGGATCGCAGTGGGAGAATATGACTTGGGGCCACTCCGTAAGCGCCGATTTGGTGCATTGGGAGCATCTTCCTACCGCTATCGAGCCCGATGGACTGGGTGCCATTTTCAGTGGCTCGGCCGTGGTAGACCACCACAATACGGCGGGTTTCGGGCAGGGAGCCATCGTGGCTTTCTACACCTCGGCAGGTGCCAGCCAGACCCAGAGCATGGCTTACAGTACCGACGGTGGCCTCACCTATACCAAGTACGAGGGCAATCCCATCATCACATCCGAGGCACGCGATTTCCGCGATCCGCATGTGTTTTGGAACGAGGAGGCTGGATTCTGGAATCTGATCTTGGCCGCCGGTCAGGAGATGTTTATCTACTCTTCGGCCAATCTGAAGGACTGGAAGTTTGAGAGCGCGTTTGGCAATGGCTACGGCAGCCACGGTGGTGTGTGGGAATGTCCCGACCTGATGAAACTGAAAGTGTCTGGCACCGACAAGGAGAAGTGGATGCTCATCTGCAACATCAATCCTGGTGGCCCCTTCGGCGGTTCTGCCACACAGTATTTTGTCGGCACATTCGATGGACACAAGTTTGTCTGTGAGTCCAAGCCCGAAATGGCCAAGTGGATGGACTATGGCAAGGACCATTATGCCACGGTGACTTTCGACAATGCACCCGACGGCCGCCACTGTGCCATAGCATGGATGAGCAACTGGCAGTATGCCAACCAAGTGCCAACCTGGCAATTCCGCTCTGCCAACTCCATTGTCCGTGATCTCGGCCTCTTCGAGTACGAAGGCGAGACTTATTGCAGCGTGGTGCCTGCCAAGGAGTATGATGCTGCCCGTGGCCAGCGCGTGGGTTCGCCTACTGAGACCTGTGAAATTGTTGTGACACTCAAGGGTGATGCCCAGATCATGCTGCGCAATGCTCAGGGAGAGCGGGTGGTGATGACCTACGATGCCAAAGAGGAAACTTTCGACATGGATCGCCGCCGCAGTGGCAATGTGCAGTTCAGCGATGCCTTCCCCGTAGTGACCTCTGCGCCCACTTATGGCAAGATAAGGCAGCTCCGCATCTTTGTAGACCGTTGCAGCATTGAGGCTTTCGATGCCGAGGGCAAGATGGCGATGACCAACCTCGTGTTTCCCACCACTCCCTACAACAAGCTCGTGGTGAAGGGAAATGCCAAGGCTGTGATTTATCGGCTCCCGGTTTCGGGGAGTTCCGTCAAGAAGTGATATAGATACCGTTTCAATTGACCAATAACCGCATGACACCGTAAGCCGTGAGGCTCATAGATGATAGATTTTTAGATTATGGCATAAATGTAAACCGTGTTTAGGAAATTGTCGTGCGGAAATCTTCAATAGGTTTAGTTCTGCTGAGGTAGCAGATTGTTTTTCAGGATGACATTTTGAACAGAATAATGTAATAATAGATAAAAACGTAAACAATATGAGTAAGACAAATAAGATGGCCATCATCCCGGTGCTGCTCTCCTTCTTCGCGATGGGTTTCGTAGACTTGGTAGGCATAGCCTCCAACTACGTCAAGGAAGACCTGTCGCTCACCGACTCGGTGGCCAATATATTCCCCTCGCTGGTGTTCTTCTGGTTCCTTATCTTCTCGGTGCCCACCAGCATGCTGATGAACAAGATCGGGCGCAAGCGTACCGTACTCCTTTCACTGCTCGTCACGGTGCTCTCGCTGCTTCTGCCCCTCTTTGGCGAGACCTTCCCCGTCATGTTGGTGTCGTTCTCTTTGCTCGGCATCGGCAACGCGCTCATGCAGACTTCGCTCAATCCGCTGGTGTCTACCGTCATCCGTGGCGGCAACCTGGCCTCCATCCTCACCTTCGGCCAGTTTGTCAAGGCCATCGCCTCGTTTATGGCTCCCTATATCGCCATGTGGGGTGCGCTGGCCACCATCCCCTCGTTCGGACTGGGCTGGCGGGTGCTCTTCCCCATCTATATGGTGATAGGTGTGCTGGCTACACTGCTGTTGTGGGCTTCGCCCATTGAGGAGGAGAAGATGGAGGGCAAGACCTCGTCCGTCCTCGCCTGTGTCAAACTCTTGTCGCGCCCCATCGTGCTGCTCTCTTTTCTGGGCATCATGTGTCATGTGGGTATCGATGTGGGTACCAACACCACGGCCCCCAAGATACTGATGGAGCGGTTGGGAGTGACGCTCAACGAGGCAGCCTTCGCCACCTCCCTGTACTTTATCTTCCGTACCATCGGCTGTCTTACGGGCTCCTTCTTCCTCCGGGTGATGAGCAACCGTCTGTTCTTCGTCCTCAGCGTGGTGATGATGGCCCTCGCTATGGCCGGACTGGCCGTGGGTAGCTCGCAGACCGTGCTCTATGTGGCCATTGCCCTGGTGGGTTACGGCAACTCCAACATCTTCTCCATCGTGTTCTCGCAGGCTCTCAGGTCAGACCACTCGTGTCAGAACGAGATCAGCGGTCTCATGATCATGGGTCTCTTTGGTGGCACGGTGTTCCCCCTCCTCATGGGCTTCGCCAGCGATGCCTTGGGGCAGATAGGGGCTGTCATCGTGATGGCTGTGGGCGTGATTTATCTCTTCTCATATATTCGTAACATAAAGGAAGTTTAATCAATAACAACTATCAATCATTTAAAGCACAATTATTACATGGAAAAAGACCTTATTGTAGGATTGGGCGAGGCACTTTGGGATTGCCTGCCCGAGGGCCGCAAATTGGGCGGTGCCCCTGCCAACTTCGCTTATCATGCCGCACAGTTTGGTTTCGACACTTGCGCGGTGAGTGCGGTGGGAAACGATGCGCTTGGCGACGAGACTTTGGCCGAGTTTGATGCCAAACATCTGAACTATGTCATGCCACGTGTGGACTTCCCCACAGGCACGGTACAGGTGGAGCTCGACGAGGTCGGCGTACCCACTTACGATATCAAGCAGGATGTGGCTTGGGACAATATCCCCTTCACCGACCAACTGGAGCAGACAGCCAAGCGCTGCCGTGCCGTGTGCTTCGGCTCGCTGGCCCAGCGCAGCGAGGTGTCGCGCCGCACCATCCAGCGTTTCCTCGATGCCACCCCCAAGGACTGCCTGCGCATCTTCGACATCAACCTGCGTCAGAACTTCTACTCCAAGGAAGTGCTGTGCGAGTCGCTGCGCCGTTGCAATGTGTTGAAGATTAACGACGAAGAACTGGTCATCATCGGTCGTATGTTCGGCTACCCCGGTCTCGATTTCGAGAACAAGTGTTGGCTCATCCTCGGCAAGTACAATCTCGATATGCTCATCCTCACCTGTGGTGTCAACGGCAGCTATGTGTTCTCCAAGGGAGCCATGTCGTATCTTGAGACCCCGAGGGTGCAGGTGGCCGACACCGTGGGTGCGGGCGATTCGTTTACCGGCTCGTTTGTCGCTTCCATCCTCTCCGGCCTGCCCATCCACGAGGCCCACAAGCGTGCCGTCAACGTGAGTGCCTATGTATGCACCCAACAGGGAGCCATGCCCGCGTTGCCCGAGGAGCTTACCAATCTGAGCGCCGAGTAAGCCTCCTCTCCCGGCTGTGGACACCCCTTGCGGAAGAGTCACGGCCTATCCCAACCGCAAACGCCACCTTTAGGCGAGCTAAATGCCATGTTTAGCCCGCCTAAAGGTGGCGTTTGCGCTTCCTAACGCTGGCTTCGAGGGTAAAGTGCCTGGAAGTGTAATCCGTGTTAACCCCAAATCGGCCATTAGACTATTATGCGCAAACAAACTCTCTTTTTGTCATCTGCCTTTCCGTCTTTCGGTTACAATGGAACCCCATTGCGCCCTCAAAACGTAGAGACATCTATCAGATATTCTGACAGTTGGGAAGTATATACCAATTTATTGACTAAAAATCAAAAAAGTCTGTTGAAAAGTTGGAAGTTTCATAAATAAGATGTAATTTTGCACCGCAAATTGTGGACGCAGGTCCCTATAACCAATAGTTTAACAATTAAATAAAAGTAAATCAAGACATGATTATTGTACCCGTAAAAGATGGCGAGAACATCGAGAGAGCGCTGAAGAAGTTTAAGAGAAAGTTCGAGAAGACTGGTGTCGTTAAGGAGCTTCGTGCCCGTCAGCAGTTTGACAAGCCCTCTGTACTGAAGCGTCTCAAAATGGAGCATGCCATCTACGTACAGAAGCTGCGTCAGGAGGAAGAGTAAAAAACTCGCTCCAAAATTTGGTAGTTTGAATTAATTTCCGTATATTCGTTGCCGAAACACTGATTGTGAAGTAAGCAACGTTGACAATGATAGAAGAATTTTTGAACTACTTGAAGTTTGAGAAGAATCGCTCACAACTGACGGTTAGCAGCTATGCCGAGGACTTGAAGCTGTTTGAGGCATACTTCAGAAATTTGGACAGTCAACTCTCCTGGGAGTCGGTAGACTCAGACATTATCCGTGACTGGATGGAGAGCATGATGGATAAAGGAAACAATGCCACTTCGATTAATAGGAGATTGAGTGCGTTGCGTTCCCTTTATCGTTTTGCACTTGCCAGGGGACTTGTCAGTAGAGACCCGGCACGGATGGTGAGAGGGCCGAAGAAAGCCAAACCCCTGCCACAGTTCTTGAAAGAGAACGAGATGGACGACCTGCTCGACCGCATGGTCACGGGGGCAGGATTCAAGGAGGTGAGGGCGAGGGCGATACTGGCGCTCTTTTACGAGACGGGTATCCGCCTGTCGGAACTTACCGGGCTGGATGACCAGGCGGTGGACTTCGATCGTTGTCAGATAAAGGTGCTGGGGAAGCGCGACAAGCAGCGTATCATCCCTTTCGGAGAAGAACTGCGCGAGGCTCTCTTATTATATATTAAGGTGAGAAACGGGCAGGTGGGCCAGACAGGCGACGCCCTGTTTGTGACAGAGAAAGGCGAGAGGATGAATGGCGACCAGGTGAGGTATCTGGTGAAAAAATATTTGTCGGAAGGCTGCACGCTGAAGAAGCGGTCGCCGCATGTGCTTCGCCATACGTTTGCCACAGCCATGCTGAACCACAAGGCAGGACTGGAAAGTGTGAAGAAGTTGCTCGGGCATGAGAGCCTGTCTACGACAGAGATTTATACACATACAACCTTTGAGCAGCTTAAGCGTGAATACAAGAATGCCCATCCCAGGGCCTAACCTTTTAAAATTGGAGGTAACTATGGAAATTAAGATTCAGTCGATTCACTTCGATGCTACCGAGAAGTTAGAGGCGTTCGTCGAAAAGAAGGTCGCCAAGTTAAGTAAATCTTATGAAGATATTCAGAAAGTAGAGGTGCAATTAAAGGTGGTGAAACCTGCCACGGCATTAAATAAGCAGGCCTGCATTACAGCAACCGTTCCCGGAACCACGCTGTACGTAGAGAAGACCTGTGATACGTTTGAAGAGAGCGTGGACCAATGCGTGGATTCTATGAAGGTGCAACTGACCAAATTTAAGGAAAAACAACGCGGCCATTAAAAAAAAACTCGAAAAAGTTTTGGCAGTTAAAAAATAATGCGTATCTTTGCAGCCGTTTTACAACACGTCCTAAACGAGTCGCTTGGCGGCTGCAAGGA
>SFKY01000079.1 GCA_004554665.1 Bacteroidales bacterium | reverse complement strand
TCCCGGCACGCCCTTGCGTCTTCACGCAATAGGGTGATATGGCTACGCAGATTCTTGGTACTGGCACCGCCTACACGCATGGTGACAAAGTCCATGGGTAGATATTTGGCCCGCAGCTTGTGCACCTTAAAAAGACGTACCATCATCTCGAAGTCGGCTCCTATCTGGTAATCGGTTTTATATCCTCCTGCTTTTTCATACACTTCTCGCCGTACATAAAACGAGGGATGGGCCGGCATGAAACCAAAACGAAGCCAGAAAGGACTAAACATCTTTGAGGAATAATAACGCACCACTTTGTCCAAAGCTCCTTCTCGTACAAAGTGTACATCTCCGTAAACAGCATCTACTTCTGGCTGTGAAAAACTGGACACCATCTTCTCTATCACATCATTAGAAGTGAAATAATCATCCGAATTGAGGATGCCCACCACGTCTCCTGTAGCCATTGCAATGCCCTTGTTCATGGCATCGTAGATTCCTTTATCTTGTTCTGACACCCATCGCATCCTGCCACCAAACTCTTGCTCGTATTGCGAGAGTATGGCTGGGCTTCCATCGTCAGAGCCTCCGTCTACCACGATATACTCAATATCTTTATAAGTTTGTGCCAATACGGAACGAATTGTGCTCTCTAATGTCTTGGAACTATTGTAGGCTACTGTTACAATCGATATCTTCATCGTTCTCCAATTATATATATAATAACGTCTGCCTCCCATTTTTGTTGTCATTGGAGGCTGTTATTTGTCACAAATATTGGTTACAAGGTAGTTCTTTCGTCTTTGGTGATACAATAAAAGCAGCATTAACGAGTTATCTATCAAGAATAATTTTAGCTACATAATGACTAATAATTTGCTGATTATCATAGGCGCCTTTGCTATCAGTATGCTTTGCGGATTCGTCCTCATACCTGTCATACTCAACTTTTGCAAAGCCAGAGGGCTATACGATATCCCCAACAAGCGCAAGATGCACAAGACGAAGGTACCCCGACTGGGTGGCATCTCGTTTATCCCGTGTATGGTTTTCTCATTTATCATCGCCACTGCCACGCTCGATGTGCATGAGACGGGGCACAAGATTGCCATCAACCTCTGGGTGCTTTATTTCATGGTGAGTCTCATCACAATCTATATCGTAGGTATCATCGACGATCTCATAGGATTGGGTGCCCGCATCAAGTTTGCCGCACAGATCTTGGCGGCCATGCTGTTGCCGGCGGCCGGACTGTATATCAATCATCTTTATGGATTTCTCGGTATTCAGGAGGTACCTGTATGGTTGGGTGTACCGCTCACTGTGCTGGCCATTGTCTTTATCGATAATGCCACGAACCTGATTGATGGTATCGATGGATTGGCGGCCAGCCTGTCGCTCCTTGCTTTGCTGGGATTTCTCTATGGCTTCCTGTGCCTGCACTTGTATGCCTACTGCATACTGATAGCCGGACTGGCGGGGGTACTGATTGCGTATCTCTACTTTAACCTATTCGGAAAGGAGGAACGCAACCGTAAGATTTTCATGGGTGACAGCGGCAGTCTTACTCTGGGATTTATTCTGGGATTCTTGTTTGTCAAATACATTATGGTCAATCCGGATGTCATGCCCTATCGTCCCGGGCATCTTGTCTTTGCAGGGTCACTGCTCCTCATCCCCATCTTTGATGTGGCATGGGTCATCCTTTACCGACTGCAACACCACAAACCGCTGTTTCAGGCTGACAAGAACCACATCCATCACAAACTCATGCAGGCGGGCTTGTCCATGCATCAGTCGCTCATTGTGATTGTGGCTTTGGCCGTTGCTTTTCTTGTGCTCAACATGGTGGCTTTTCCCCTGATTCACACCACAGGGGTCATCGCGACAGACACTGTGCTCTATGCGCTCTTCCATCTGCTGGTAGACCGCTGCATCACCCGCAGGGAACAGGAATAGTGTCTCTCAGAATTTCTTGAAAAACAGCCTGAGCGTCTTCGACTTCAGCGCCATACGAGAGCCCGTGAGGCTCTCTTTTTGGTAGTGCTCCTCCAGGTTGTTAATGCCATACGGGGCCAGCACTTCAACATCGGTCACGGGTACATCTCCACCACCTTCTTGGTCGTCATGGCCTCCGTAATCATAGGGCTCGGTGAGTATCAGGCTGTCTGCAGTCTGATTGAACCGGAAGTAAAATCCCCTACTGTCATGGTCTGAATCGCGGACATTGAGCAGTTTGGCCTCAATTGCCCAAAACACGCGCTGTTCCGACAGGTCTTTTTGTCCTCCAGTGGCCAATGTGTCTACCCGTTCCAGATGCCAAAAGCCATCGAGCTTGCCATTGTCGCTCGTATGCAACTCGCATGAGGCCAATATTCCTACTGCCGCCAAAGCCATCAGCTTGTGGCTTTTATTGAGATATTTCATGATGATGTGTACTTTCTTTGTTATAGTTTCAGGAGTCCCCACTTGCTTACGGTAAGTTGGAAACCGGCATTGCTGCCCAATATATGGCCGAAGTCCATGCCGTAGGCTCCCCTCACTTGCCACTGGCGGTTAAAACGGTACCCGGCCTCTACCATCAGGCTCACATTGTGATGCTTCTTGGTGTAGGGCTTGTCATAGGTGCCCAGTCCATCCTGCCATGTGGCCAACACCCGATAGTCTAACCTGTCTGTAGGAGCTCCGGCCAAACCCAGATGGAAGGCCATAAACCTATTGTTTTCCACGCCAATACGGCCATTGGTGTTGTAGATGGGAGAGCGGTAGAGCGGATTGCCCATCACCTGCCCCCAATGCTGCCAACCGGGATAGATGCCGTGGTTATAATAATTGTCCATACCTGCCAGATGGTCGGGGATGTTCATGGAATGGTCGTGATAGTAAGGGCCACTCTGGTACTTGGTGTACAAATATTCCACCACCACATCGCGCAACCATCGTCCGTATTTCAGGTTCAGTTCCATGCCGAGCATCATGTCCTTCAGCTTATACAGGTAGAATCTGCGGTCTTCCTTTACCAGATAGTTATCACCCTTGCCATATCCGTCGTAGTCGAGGAGCAACATGGCCGAGTGATCTTCAAAGAAATGGTCGGCATAGATACTCCATCGCCACAAGTCGGTGTCATAGTTAACGCGCATCACCCAACTGCCCAACTGGTTTCCCGACACATTGCCGTACACACCTTCGTTGGGATCTGCGCCTCCGGGTAGGAAAGCATGCCAGAAGTCTTTCAGTCCCGACCCCATTTTCAGTCCTTCTCCCGACCCGTTGCTCTGTACCCAGTAGGCTGTTCCGCCAAACAGCGTGGCCATCTCCAGTCCCATCTCTACCGACAGGGGGCAGAAGCGGTCCGGATTGCCTATCATCAGATAGCCGGCCTTGGAGTGATAGAGCAAGTCATCGGTGTACTTGGTCTGTTGGGAGGTGAACTCATGCTGCCAACCATCGTCGGTCATCTTGCCATAGGCTACATGACCCTTGATGCGCAGCCATCCGTGGCCGAAAGGCAATACCCAATATTCGGGCAGCGCCAACCGTACCTGCGGCACAGGGCGCGCATTGATGCCCAGCGTCTGCGAGCCGCTGCTCAGCCGGTTATTTTTCAGTTCCATCGGCTGTTCCTTGCTGCCTACGGTCAGCACACCGTGCAACCATCTCAGTTCGGCATAAGCCTGCTGGACAATGGGTTTGCTCGTAAAATGGTAGGCTCCGGCCACGTCCAATCCGTAGCCAATCCCCCATCGACGGGCCGAATCGGTGGCAAGCGGGCGTATCAGACTTGCCCTCACATATCCGTTGCGGTCCTCCAACGAGCTCAGTCCGTATTTATTGGCATTGAGCCACAGCGGTGTCTTGTCCTTAGATACCGTAGCCTGCGCCTCCAGCTTATAGGCAAGCCCCTCTGTCAGGTTCTCTTTGCCGGGTTCGGCACCATCCTGCCACGCATATTGGGCATGGGCAGCAGGCAACCACGAGGCCAATGCCAACGCTATGATTGTCCGTTTTATGTACATATCTATTAATCTATATGTTTTTAAGTCATGGCCCGCGCACGCCGTCTCTCTATCCATACTCCCAAACGTACCTGCAATGCGTCTAAAAAGCCTGTATGTCTTATACATAACGCTGTTTGGATGTTTTTATTTCATTTCCACCTGTTTTTGTTTCCGCGGCCCGTTGCCTTGCTCTTTTGCAAGTGTAGGGAAAATCCCCTCCCAATGTAGGGAAAATCCTTTCTGCATGCCGAATATTCTTCGTTACTTTGCATCAGATAAAGTAACCATTTTAAAAACTTACGATTATGAAAAAGATGATGATAGTCCTGACCGCACTGCTCACAATGGCAGTTTCGGCAAACGCAATGAGCTACGCCCAGGCACGCGAACAGGCTCTTTTCCTTACGGACAAGATGGCTTACGAACTGAATCTGAACGACGCTCAATACGAGGCCGCCTACGAGATAAACCTTGACTATCTCATGGGGATTGACAACTATGATGACCTGTATGGCGTATATTGGAACCGTAGGAATCTGGACTTGAGCTACGTATTGCTCGACTGGCAGTATCGCGCTTATTGTGCAGCCAACTACTTTTATCGTCCGCTCTACTGGGACGGTGGCTATTGGCACTTCGCCATCTACGCACGTTATCCACACCGCGATTATTTCTACTTCGGGCGCCCCAACTTCATATTCGTCTACAACGGCGGACACAGTTGGCACCACAACGGCAACCGCAGTTGGTATCATGGACGCGACTTTGCCCATAACCACGGACCACACGAGGCCAGACCGTTGGGCATGAGAGACCGATTCGACCGTGGTGACTACGGCAGGGGAACACGCGAGTTTGGCGGCAGAACCAACCAGCCTGTACGCAACAATGTCGGAGGACAGGGCAACAGAGGCAACCAGTCGTTTGGCGGGCGTACCAATACCTCTACCCGCACGGTCAACGATGCACCCAACCGCAGCGTTACCAGAACGCCCAACAGCGACAACCGCTCATTCGGCACCCGCAGTGGGTCTGGCAGCATGCGCAGCTCCACCCGCACCACGGTTGAGCGTCGCTCCACCGATCAGGGCAGCAGTTCTTTCGGCGGACGCACGGGGTCAAGCAGCCTATCACGTGGCAACGCCTCCGCTCCCACCCGCACCTTTACGCCTAACCGCTCCTCTCACGAATCTTCGGCTCCATCGCGCAGCTACACCCCATCCACTCGCAGCAGCTCACCCAGTGGCTCCGGTTCGTTTGGCGGACGCTCTATGGGCTCAAGCGGTTCACGCTCGATAGGTTCTTCCAGCAGCACACGTTCAGGCGGTGGCTCGTTTGGCAGCGGACACAGATAACAGGAAACTTACATGAAAAGAACCATCAATACGAAGACGCATAGGCAGTTCTTTATAAAGGCAAAAGAATGGGGACAGGATAACCCATACTGATTACACATAAACAGATTGGTACACTCGGCAGAGGGGGCAAACTTCGGTTTCCCCCTCGCTTTTTTCTGCCATGTAGGTTGTCTTCCTCCCTCATTCTACACTGGTAGTCACGCTTGCCTAAGAAACCCGAAGTTTCCTTTTTACTGATCCGGATTCTCCCTATATCCCTGATATTCGGGTGCCAGATCGGCCATGATGGCCTCGTAAGCCTGTGTCATGGTCTGCTTTTCGTATTCCACACCCTTTCCCATAGGATAGATGGGGGCATGGACGGTAAGGTGCAATGGATGCCAACTGACAAAATGGCCATCGCGCATACGGGGCATGATGTCGAACGAGCCATTGATCGTGAGCGGCACGACCGGCAACTGTAGTTCGTCTGCCAACATAAAGGCACCCCTACGGAAGTCACCCATGTGACCTGTAAAGGTGCGGGCACCCTCGGGAAACACCACAAGCGACATACCTTCGCGCAGCGTGGCACGTGCCTTATCGTACGTGGCGCGTATCTTGCTCGGCCCCCGTTTGTCTACAAAGATATGGTGAGCTGCCTCGCAGGCCATACCGATAAAGGGCATCTTGCGCAGGCTACGCTTCATCATCCACTTGAAGTTGCGGTTGAGATAGCCATAGACCAGGAAAATGTCGAATGCACCCTGATGGTTGCTCACAAAGACATACGACTCGCCCTTTTTGAGATGCTCGCGTCCCTCCACATGCACCGGCAACCAGAGCACGGTGACTACGATACGCGCCCACAGATGGGCTGGCCAGTAACCCCAGAAATGTCCGTTGCCTATCAAGCAGCCCGCTATGGTGACTAACGAGACAAGGATAGAAGCGACGAGAATGATGGGCAATGCCACAAAGAGCTGGTAAATGCGATATAGATATTTCATTGCTTACTATGTAATGTGATGAGTGTTACTTCTGAATAGACTCCGTAGCGGTAAGGCACCACGCCGCCCAGACCGCCCGAAACATAGAGATAGCGCCCCTGCTGCTCATAGAGCCCCAGATCTTGCTTGTAGCGCCAACGGGTTGGTCGCCAACCGAAGAGACCAAACTGGCCTCCGTGTGTATGGCCGCTCAGCGTGAGTTGGGCATGACTACGGGGCAGGATGGTACGCTGCCACGAACTGGGGTCATGCTGGAGCATCAGCGTAAAGGCTCCGCTGGGCACACCGTGCAATGTCTTCCCGATATCCGATTTCTCGGGGAAGGGAGGCTGCCCATCGTTTTCCATACCAGCCACCACGATGGAGTCTGCGCCTATACGAATCGCAGCATGCTCATTGAGCAGCAAGCGCCACCCCATCTGCCGCTCGCGTGCTATGGTTTCACGCTCATTGGCCACACAGATGGCCGGGTCGTCATCGATATAGAGACTGTAATCGTGGTTGCCGAGCACCGAATAGACCCCGTGCTTGGCCTTGAGCTGCGACAGGATACCGGCCACGGGATAGATTTCCGAGGGTTGCACATTTTGCAGGTCACCCGTAAAACAGATGATATCGGGATGCTGGGCTTGGATGCTGTCTACCGCCCGCTGGAGCAGCGCACGGCGCCTGCCGTCGTAAGTGCCGACATGGGCATCGGTGAAATGGACGATGCGGAAACCATCGAAACGCTTGGGCAGGTCATCGAAATAGAGGTCTACATGCTTCACCTCAATACGGCGGAAACCTATGGTATAGCCATAGACAAAGGTATAGAGACAGAAACCAGCGACAAGCAGCCCGAGGAGATTGCCCCAGTTATAGCGCAAGCGAAACAACTTGCGGACAACCAGTCCAACCACCGAACAGCCAACAAAAAACAGTCGGGGCAACACATACAACCCAAGCAGGGCGATATACAGCCGCACCCAGTAGACATCTTCGGGTACAAAACTGTCTTCCATCGAGAGCAAGATGGTAAATGCCACCATGCCCAGACTTGGCAACAGCCACAGCAGACGCTCCCACAGCGGGTAATGCTTACGGCGCAGAAAATGGCGGTCTATGTAAGCATCGGGCAGCAGAATGACCAGCAACAGGGGGACGAGGATACGGGCTATCATGATGGCAACAGACTGGATTGTAAAAACTTGCGCATAATCGACACGGGTACTCCACGACGATGGGCATAGTCGGCCAACTGCTCTTCATCGATTCTTCCCAACTGGAAATATCGGGCAGCCGGATGGGCAAACATAAAGCCCGACACGCTGGCATGGGGTGTCATCATACCACTGGCCGTGAGCCGGATGCCGATGGTGTCCATTCCTAAGAGCTCAGCCAAGAGGAAGTTGATGCTGGCATCGGGCAGCGACGGATAGCCCACCGCAGGGCGTATGCCTTGGAACTGCTCAGCATGCAGTTGTTCTATCGTCAAGTCTTCGTCGGGCGCATAGCCCCAATAGTGACGACGCACAGCCTGATGTAGTTTCTCGGCAGCGGCCTCTGCCAGCCGGTCGGCCAGTGTCTGCGCCATCATCTCTGCATAGACATCTCCCCGATGGTCGGCAACCATCGTCGAAGCCACCGATGTGGCAAAGGCGCCCACGGTATCAGGTGTCCCCATAGACTGGGGACGGACAAAATCGGTGAGACACAGGCAGGGCTGTCCCGGAGCCGACGGACGCTGCTGGCGGAGCATCGGAATGCGTACGCCGCCGAGCAGCAGGTCATCGCCATCGCTACAGGCATCGTAGAGCCCAAACACGGCCTTGACACAATATTTTCCCTCAGCCTCACGCAACATCGATTCTGCCTCCGTGCGCAGCCGCACACGCTCTTCCTCAGGCTTTCCTGTAAGTCCCCATGCGTGATAAAAGTAAGCCCAATTGATATAATCGGCCAACTCGCTGATGGTGTATGTCAACGTCTCTCTCATCCGAAGCAGACCTCCTCTCCCCTACAGGCCGTATCGAGATGGCCACGGTCGTAGACGACATGACCGTTGCAGATGGTCTGAAGCACCCGCCACTGAAACTCATGCCCCATCAGTGGGCTCCATCCGCACTTGCTCTGCACCTCTGCCAGCGTAACCGTCCACGGCTGATGCGGCTTGACAATGGCAATATCTGCCTTATAGCCCTGACGGAGATACCCCCTGTCGCGTACACCAAACAGTTGGGCGGGATGGTGGCACATCAGTGCTACCAGTTGGGGCAACGTGAGTACACCCTCGTCTACCAAACCGAGCATGGAGGGCAAAGAGAATTGCAGCATGGGCATACCCGAGGCTGCACAGGCGCATCCGCCCTGCTTGTCGGCCCACTGATGCGGCGCATGGTCTGTAGCCACGGTGTAGATGCGGCCATCGGTCAACGCACAGCGCAGGGCTGTGCGGTCGGCCAAGGTCTTGACCGCAGGGTTGCACTTAATCTGTGCGCCCTTGTCGGTATAGTCTGCATCCGTAAAGAGCAGGTGCGCCACCACGGCTTCGGCGGTGATATGCGCGTCGTCACCAAACAGCGACAACTCGCGGGCTGTGGTGACATGCGCCACATGCAGACGTGTGGCGTAAGTACGGGCAAGCGACACGGCAAGTTCGGTAGAACGGTAGCATGCCTCTTCGCTGCGAATCTGCGGATGATACTGGATAGCTGGGTCATCGCCATAGCGCTCCTTGGCAGCAGCCATATTGGCATTGATGAGTGCCGTGTCCTCGCAATGGGTCATCAGCGGCAGCCCCAACCGGGCGCATGTCTCAAAAATGCGGCACAGCGCCTCGTGCCCGTCTACCAGCATATTGCCCGTAGAAGCACCCATAAACAGTTTGATGCCGGGTATGCGGTGACGGTCGAGCTGCTCAAAGAGTTGTACATTGGCAGTGGTGGCCCCAGGGAAGAAACTGTAGTTGACCAGACTGCTGCCCTTGGCCAACCTGAATTTATCTTCAAGGGTCTCTATCGTGGTGGTTTGCGGCACGGTGTTGGGCATGTCAAAGTAGGTGGTCACTCCCCCACACGCTGCCGCACGGCTCTCGCTGGCAATATCGGCCTTGTGTGTGAGTCCCGGCTCACGAAAATGCACATGCTCATCGATGACACCAGGCATTACAAAACACCCCGTGGCATCCACTTCGTTGTCGTAGATGCCACGGGGCGTGTCGTTGCTCTCATCGATATGGGCGATTCGGTCGTTTTCTATTACTATTGAACCCTGAAATACCGCCCCTTCATTGACGATATTTCCTCCATAGATAAGTGTTGACATATCGTAGTGTTATTTTTTCTCTGTCGGTTGGGCCAACTCGTTGGGTGTCGGAGCAGCCTCAACAGGTGCCGTGTTCTGCGTGGGAGTGGCAGGGGTTGCGGGTGCCGTGGTGGGCACATCCTTCATACCTGTCATGATCTGCTGGTTCTCGACAGCCTTCTGGTAATAATCCTTCACGTACGGGTCGTTCTTAAACTTGTCGGTAGCCTTGCTCATTATGTCCTCTATCCACGGATCGAGCATCGGATAGCGGTTTCCGATAGTCACCATGAAGAATACGCCGGGACCAAGCACGTTGTCGAAATTCTCTGTCACAAAACTGGTCACCAACCGGTCCTCTTCTTGGCTCAGACGTGCCGCCTCTTCATTGAGCTGGGCAGTCACCACGGCCATATCGTTGCCGTCCATGATGGCCTGATCGTGCTTGTGTACGAGGTCGGCCTCCTGACTCTTGAGCTGGTTATACTTCTTAAAGAACTGGAACAGCTTGTCATTGAGCGGGGTACCGCTCACCTCCTGCTGGGCATTGTCTATCTTGATATGGATATTGCCACTCTCCAGCACGATGGGCATCACGCTCTCGTCGTCCATGAAGATGTTGGCCATACGCACGGTGTCTACACTGCCGGCAAACCCGAACTGTCCATGCACCACATCGCACGAGTCAAGATTCTTAAACTCGTTATTGGAGAGCACTTTCAGATACAGTTTGCGTCCATCGAGCGTCGAGATATTGGAAGTCCCTTGGATATCAAACGAACTTGCACACGACGTAAGTGCCAACAGGGTGACAAAGGTATATAATACTTTATTCATATCCTACGTTTTGTTCTTCAAGACAAAGATAACATGTATTATTGAGCTATGAAAAATTTTTCATTCAATTTAAATGATACCCGCCTCCTTTTAAGTATTTTTTGATTTATTCAACTCTGAAGCCAACCGATGGGTCGTATAAATCTCCAAAATGGCCGCAATAAGGAGCAAAATCACCCACT
>SFKY01000128.1 GCA_004554665.1 Bacteroidales bacterium | reverse complement strand
GTGTAGCGGCGGTCTTTGACCGCCACCGATACAACTGCATACTTCTTCGACAAGCTGACACCCCATCCGAATGAGAGATGGGGTGTTTCCATATCAAAAGATAAATATAAGAATCAGAACAGGAAGGTCACAATCGAGTGTGCGCCAATGGTGTACATGGCGATCTCGGTTTTATACCGCAGGCAAATTTTGATGTCCTCATCGGTGGGGTTCATCAGCACAGCTGCGTGGGTGCCGTCGGGGTTGCGGCGGATTTCACCTTCGAGGCCGCGGAGGTTGCCGCGGATCACGCGGACGGTGTCGTGGATATGGAATTCGGTGGGCTCGAAGCCTACGGGGGTGTCGGTCTGGCCGAGCATAAACCGGAGTTTTTGCATTTCGGTGTCGGCGATGACTGCGACGGGTCGCCTCAGCCCTATGGGGGCGGCGGTGCGGTTGATCATAAAGCGGTTTATGTAGGGGAGCGTCACGAGGTGTCGGCGTTCTTCTTCGGTGCAGCGGATGAATACCACCGAGGGGATGACTACGCGGTCGATGGTCTTGCGACGGCCGTTTTTCCACAGTCGCACCTCTTTCTGGGTGGCTACATAGCTTTCCACGCTGATTTCCCGGAGCTTATCCCCTACCGATTTCTCGTGGCGCGAGTTCACGATGGCCACGAACCATTTGGCTCCGGGCACGCCTACGGCGCCGTCAGCGCCCATAGGCTCTGCCGCGCGGGTGGCATCGGAAAGTTCTGTATCTGCTCTCACAGACAAGATTGGTTGTTTTCTGATACTGTTTCTTTGAGTGTGTCTGAGAGAGGGCACTAAAAAAGGACCAGCCAAAATTTGACCGGTCCGAACAAGTTTGTAATTTTAGGTGGCAAAAACTTAAAATACAAACTAATGGATTTGACAAAATTACAACTTTCCGAGCTGATGTGCAAGCATGCGGCAAAAGGAAATGGTCTCCACGATTTGATGGAGATCATGCTCGAGAGTATGATGGTCGCTGAACGCGGCGAGTTTCTGGCTGATAATCCGGGGAATAAGGGTAACGGCTATCGCCCTGGCAGGACCTACGGGCAAGGAAGAAAACTTGAGTTCCGGATTCCCCGCGACCGCTACGGCAACTTCCACCCGCAGATTCTTGCCATACTCCGCGACCAGGAGGAAGAGTGCGACCGCCTGGCCGGAGTGCTGTATACCAAGGGGCTCACGCAGGAACAGGTAAGCGATGTGTTCGACCAGATATATGGTCAGCACTACTCGAAGTCGAGCATCAGCCGCATGGTGGAATGCGTACGCACACAAGTAAATGAATGGCTCGAACGCGGGCTTGAGGAATACTATCCTGTGGTGTTCGTAGACTGCGTGCACATAAAGATCCACCGCAAACGCTCTGTATCAACCGAGGCCTTCTATGTGGCGCTTGCCGTGACGGAGGAAGGCACACGCGAAGTGCTTGGCATATTCAATATGCCGCAGGAGAGTGCCACCGGCTGGGAAGATATCTTCGACAGACTCAAAGAGCGAGGGGTGCAGCGGGTTGGTCTGATGGTTGCTGACGGCATAAAGGGGCTTGACACCGTAATCGGGGAGAAATTCCCCGGCACGCAGCTTCAACGATGTGTAACCCATCTGAAACGCAATATGTTTGCCAAGGTTCGCCATGGAGACAAGGCCGCTCTGGCGGCAGACCTGCGGGATATCTTCCGCACCGGTCAGCGTGACTACACCGTTGAAGCGGCATGGGCAAAGTGGCAGGAGATGTGCGACCGCTGGGGCAAGGACTACCGTGCTATCAAGCTACTCCGCAACAACGCCGACTACAAGGCTTACATGACGTATCTGAACTATGCGCCTGAAATACAGGCCATGATATACACCACAAACTGGATAGAGCGGCTGAACCGCGACTTCCGGAGGGTGACGCGGATGAGAACCGCCATGCCCAACGAGGAATCAGTGCTGACCCTGATGGGCAGCGTGGCGATGGATCACAAGGCGTTCGACAGGGCGTTGCCCAACATCACCGTTGATAAGAAACTGTTCCCCGACTGACGCGAAAGGTTTTCTTAGCGGAACGGCCCTCCTATAAACAGTGGAACCGCCTCCATTGAGACGGTTCCTGTAATCCAACTGTTTCCAGTGTGGGCACAGCCTTGTTGCTGGCGGGTTGCTCCTCAGCAGAGCCCGTTTCCTCGTCCGGCTGCACTCCAAAATTACTATTTTTTCGTCGAATATCGAAACAATGAGAAATAATCATTAAATTTGCATCGTCATCTGAGGTCTACAGGCTTGAGTGAACTCGCCTCAGACACACTCAGTGAAACACTACC
>SFKY01000127.1 GCA_004554665.1 Bacteroidales bacterium | reverse complement strand
CGCAGACTGCGCCTACAATGCGGAGAATACAGATGCGCTGAAGGAAGCATTTAAAAACATTACGAAGACCATCACCAGCGGTATCTCTGCCGGTACAGTCAACGATCCGCTGCCCGCGGGTGGGGTGGTAACCGCCAGAAATGGCTATGCCAAAACTTGGGAGCTGGATCCGGATGACGCTGAGAGAACGGTTGAAGGCAACACGACCACTTACACCTATACCAAGACCTACACCGTAACGATTGATCCGGGCCAGGTTGTCGATGGCACAGATTATCAGCCGCTTAACGGGAAGACGACTTTCACGTCCGGCGATACGGTTTTGGAGTTCCCCGTCCCCGCCGGCAAGGTCACGCCGATTACCTATACGGTGAAATATGAGTATACCGGTACGGTTCCGGCCGATGCAACGGAGCTTCCCGGTGAAGATACTTGCCGGTATGGCGATACCGTAACGGTTGCTGCTGGTGCAACTCGGCTATACCTTCTCCGGCTGGACGACGAGCGATGCCGACATTGAAGACGGCAGGTTCACGATGCCCAATAAGGATGTCACCCTGACCGGCAGCTTCACCATTAACAACTACACGGTGACGTACAGGGTCGACGACAAGACCTATGGGAGTCCTGAGAGCTATAACTACGGCGCAGACGTAACGGTGGCTCAGACTCCGAGCGAGGAAGGCTACACCTTCAATGGCTGGACGACCGAAGATGTTACAGTAACCAGCGGCAAGTTCACGATGCCGGATAAGGATGTTACACTGAGCGGTAAGTTCAGCCCGCGCACCGACCTGAGCTATACGGTGAACTACCTTGAGCAGAGCACCAACAAGGTGCTGGCAGATGCCAAGACTGTGACCGGCCAGACCTTTGGCGCAAGCGTGACCGAAACTGCCATTGACATTACCGGCTACACCAAGGTTGATCCGATCAGCGCAACGATCGCGATCGGTGTTGAGAACAATGTGATTAACTTCTACTATGCTCTCAGCGCGACCCCGCTTGATCCCACCACTTTCGGCGTGAAGTACTTTGTCGAGTACTACCTCGAAGATGCGGAAACCGGCGCGTTTGTGAAGGACGAGACCCGTTCCACGATTAAGGCAGCTGAAGTCACCAGGGACGGCACGACGACTGTTACGGAGACTCCCGCAGTCATCGAAGGCTATGCCTTTGATGTGGAGAAATCCAGTATCAGCGGCACCGTAAAGCTGCCGAAGAGCGATGCGGATATCGTGACGCTCAAGCTCTACTACGGTATCGACAACTGGAATGATAAAGAAGATAAGGATGATAATGGAGACGGCATCCCCGACTACAAGCAGGTTCGCATCCTTTATACTGCCACGACCGGTGGTTCTGTCGATCCTACCATCAGCATCATCACCCTTAGTGAAACAACCGGCAATGTGACCGATGCGGGCTCCACCGCCACAGCCAAGAGCGGCTATCAGTTTGATAAGTGGACTCGTGAAGATACCACAGTGGCTACCACCGCGACGACCGGCGAGATCACCATCGCGAATGCCGAGGGCGGCGAGACCTACACCTTTACGGCTAACTTTAGAGCGCTCGATTCCGTTCCCATCTATGTATACGCGCGGATCATGAAAAATGGAGCTGCCATTACAGGCACTGAGTTGGCAGATGTGGCTGCTGCGTGGGGGATCGACCTCACCGAGAACGACAATGGCAATGGCTGGCTGACCATCGGCATGATCGAAAACGTTCCTGCGCTGCAGGGCGTTGCTCAGCCTTCCGCCGACGAGAATGTTTACAGCACCTATCGTAGCGACATTAACACCAGCAATATTGTTCGCTACACTGCAAATGCTGGTGTGGATATTTCGTGGATCACCTTTCACTCCCTCAAGGGCAATCAAGATGGCGCAATCGATTACGCGAAGAACCAAGACGGTACTCCGGATTACAGTGTGAAGACCTGGCATCTGGATGGCGTGATTAACGTCTATTCCGTGACTTACACCGATGGTGTCGATGGTGAAGAAGTATTTGCGGATAAGACTACCAATTACGTGCGCGCCGGTGAAAAGACTCCCGCTTTTGGCGAAACACCCTCGAGAGATGGCTATGTGTTCGTCGGTTGGGACAAAGAGGTTGCGGAAACTGTAACTGAAAATGTTATCTATACCGCGCAGTGGGAAGGCGATGATTGGAAAGACGCCGAGCAAACGTCCGACCCCGATGACAAGACAAGTATCAGGTGCTGATCCAGTATGTCAGTACCGATGAGAATCAGGGTACGGTGTCCCCGACCCAGGAAGTTCTGACGATCGCCAAGGGTGATAACGACAACTATTTGACCGCCGGCACTGTCGTTGCTTCCGGCTCCACTGCCACAGCCAATAAGAACTACACCTTCAAGAAGTGGACGAATGACTTCGGCGCTGCTGAGATCAAGAACGCCAAGACCGGCGAGATCACCATCGCGAATGCCGAGGGCGGCAAGACCTACACCTTTACGGCAAACTTTGCCAAGAAGTCCTCACCCTACAATCCGCCTGTTGCTCCTAAACTGAACAAGGCGGACCACTATGCCTACGTTGTCGGTTATCCCGACGGCACGGTGCAGCCGCAGGGCGCCATCACCCGCGCCGAGGTCGCGACCATCTTCTTCCGTCTGCTC
>SFKY01000126.1 GCA_004554665.1 Bacteroidales bacterium | reverse complement strand
CACTATCAATGCTGAATGTCGGAGCAGTCAATGTCGCAAGTGATACCACCGCACCTGCCGCATCAACGAGAGAGCTGTTAACGTGCCACAAAGGTTTAATCAATTCACCACTATCAACCTCGTCAACAAGCAACCACTCAAAGACACTATTTGATGCAAGAATAGCATCAAGAGCATCGGCAAATGCACCATGTTTGATACCAACGTTATCTATCATGCCTTTCAGTACTTTACCTTGCTCAGCGCTGAGGGCGTTCCCCTCACCACCTGTCGTGAGGTCGTTCACGAGCACCACCTCGCCCAAGGAAACACCGCTGTCGCCCTTCGGACCGGTCTTGCCATCTTCACCCTTAAGCTGGGCGCTTTGGTATTTGCCATCGAGCGTGTCTCCACCGGTGCCTACCCACACGTAGAGCGTCGTGCCCAGCAGATAGCCCTTCATCTGCTGATCCGTGGTTGGTGATGTGGGCAAGTCGCTTGTTGAGCTGATAACCACATAACCTTTAATGGCGTTGGTTGACACGTTGCAAAGCGTGTTCACCGTGTCAAGGAACAGCTGGCCAATACGAGTCGCTGTGTTCTCACCTTCTTCTGTCGCGTCGCGCACCACTGCCGCTGCGCTTCTTAATTCGTCTATTGTCATAGTTATTTCTGTTTTTGTTGCAAATTTAAGTATTAGACAGAGCACACAAAAAGACATCACCGCACTACGGCTTTGCGGGCATCCTCGAGGGCTTCGCAGATCAATGCAGCTGCCTCTTCTCCCACAATGTGCGGCATGGTCTCTTTCATGCGCATCAGCGAGGCGTAGAGTTTTGGATTGAACCAGTCGCGCCTCTCACGTGGCTCACCGCTGCTATAGTAGCCGCCCCATGCTGGGCCCACCTTGCGAGGCACGTCAAGCCGGTGCTCCTTTCGGTAGACCGGACCCAAGAACTCCAAGTCGCCGCCGTTGTCGTGGATGTAGCCGTTGCCAACACCGTAGGCTTGGTATATACCGTAGGCAAGGAAGCGCATCACGATGTTTGCGCTCAGCCCGTCATGCGTCACACTCTCGGTGAATGAGCCCATCAGCGCACCGGTGCGGCGAATGTCGAAGTATTCAAGTTTGTCACGCCATATCTGCACCATCATCTTCACCCAGTTATCAACCCATAGTCGCTTCTGGCGTTCTATCTCCTTTCTGTTCAGTTCTGCCATTCCGTTGCGTCAAAGGTTAGGTCAATTGGCTCAGCCACCTCTACCATGAAGTAGAGTCCGGTGCAGCCATTTAGGAAGTATTGTCCAAGCTCACGGCTCAGCACGCTCTCCGCACGCAGGTACACCATTTCATTGCTCAGTGAATCCTCGTCCACGAGCATGCGCGTCAGCAGTTGGCGCAGCAGTGTGCGGCATTTATCGAGGGCTGCCGTGTAGGTTTCCATCGATTTGATGTTGTAGCGGTGCATAAGAAACACCGTCACCGTGCGCTTCTTAAACCATCCGCCGTTGCGGCCTCTGAAAGTGGCACCGTCGTTGGTGTCATCCACACAGAAGAAGGCGTTGGCCGTGCGAAGTCTCGATGCCTGAGCAGGTGCAGAACTTGAACTGCTCCTGCTGTGCCAGCTTGTTCTGCTGCCACAGCCCCCGGAAGTAGCCTATGTAGTCAAAGAGTTGTTTGGCATTCATTTCTTCATCTTCATTTTTTGGTTAAACTCGTCGGCTTCCTTGGCTTTAGCGTCAAGCTCGGTCAAGGCACGCCAAGTATCGATATGCAGAATTTCTTCTTCTTTGGTCACATCGCCGCCCGTCAGCGCCCTAATTTGGTTGTTCATCACATCCACCATCACGGCGGCACTGCCGCCATCGCCGGGCTTGAAAAAGTTCGGCCATTGCGCCGAAAACATTGTCTTCACCTGCGCCCACCACTGTATCACGCCCAGCTGCTCCCACATCTCCATCCGCCCCTTCATCCCCGGGTAGAGCAGTGAAGCAAGGTGTGCCACTGCATCCTCGCTCCGGCTCTGCAAGATGCCCTGGTAGCAGTTCTCGCACTGCAAGTAGGTACCGAATGCCACGCCGTGCAGCGTGGCAGACATGGCGGTCACGCCGCGCAGTCGGTCAGGACGCACGGGGTGGCCGCCGGGTTCGTCAAGCCACTGTATGTTTTCAAGAATGCTCGGAAGCAGTTCGGGGTCGAGGTTGAAGCGTTGCGTCTTCTGCTCATGGGTGGGCACGCTGCACACCCAGTGCCTCCCGGCGCGCCTGATGAACTTCAACCCTGTCAAGTGCAACAGCACTGCCAGCCGCTGGCGCCATGGCTCCTCACTGCGCGCCTTGCAGCGCAGCACCATGCACAGCTCGTCATCGCTCAGCTCGCCCCAGCATGTGGGCAGCGTCAAGTTGAGCTTGTTATCCTTAGCCGAAAAAGTAGCACGGATCATCTTTCTCGTTCTTATAGGGTTCAAAATTGTTGGCTGCGTAGGCCGTCGAGTTGGCGTAGGTGGGGAAGGTGCGGATGTTTCCGTCAAGCCACGCCACCAGTTGCTTCACGTGGAAGTGGGCGGAACTGCTATCGCCGCTCACGTCGGCACCAATCGTCATCAGTATCTTGTGAATCGCCTTGTTCTGCTCAGCTGTGGCGGTACGCATTCGCACGGCATCGCACAGCTCGTCATAGAACTCCGGCGATATGCAGTGCTTCACCTTTGCCTCGGCTGCCGATATCTTCGGGCGCAGTTCGTCAAGGGTCGAGCGGTGACCGTTCGGCACGCCGAAGTACACCAGCTGCTGCCACCCGCTCCACACCAGCGAGCGAAACACGCCTCGAGCCGTGTAGGTGTCCACCCATTTTGCATTACCACGAAGGTAGTTCAGAAGTTCGTCGATGGTGTCATCCAGCGACCACTGCACCTGCTGAATCAAGCGGTTCACTCGCTCTGCGCTCGCCGGTGCCACGTTCTGATTGCTCACCACGCCAAAGCCGTTATCCGTCAGCACAAGGTCAAGGTGGGGAATAGCCAGTTTATACGCCGTCAGGCAAGCCATTCGATTGCACAGGTGCAGTAGCGTCCGGTCTTCCTCTCTCGCGTCATACAGCTCACCACCCAGCAGCGATTTCACTGCCGACTCGCCCTCACACAGCTGCTCGGAGATGCGCTCAAACAGCACATCATCGGGCATCACAGAACTCGGAACATAGTATTCAAATTCTTCACGCGTCATTGTTATTGTCATTATCTTGGTTCAACGAAATCTCTTTGGCATCGGTCTTTTGGTCAAGCGTAGTCAGCATGATGAGCGGCACGTCAGGCACGGCACGGTCTTGCCAGCCGTTGAAGTAGATGATAATCCAATGAATCTTGAGCATGATGTCGTGCCACGACTTTTCAAGGCTCTGCTTGAGCGTGAACAACTCGCGCTTGTCGCTTCCGCTGTTGTTCATCTGCGACTTGCCCGGTGTCGCGCCTACGAGGTTCGGGTGGATGTTGTCGCCATAGCAAGTCATGTTTGCGGCTTCTTGGATGTCTTCGCTCCAGTCACCGCCTTCCTTGCTCGCGTCTATCACGTTGATGCGCACCATGCGGTT
>SFKY01000078.1 GCA_004554665.1 Bacteroidales bacterium | reverse complement strand
AGCATTGCTTCGCTACTTCGTATTTGTAATCGGGGTCTTTGCTTTTCAATACTTTGTTGATTCCTCCACATGAACAAAGCAGTCCGAGCAGTATTGCGTAGATGATTTGATACCTTACTATTTTCATTCTTCTCTCAATCTGCGTGCAAAATTAGCGATTTATTGACATTCGTGCAACGAATCAAATTTAAAATTACAGAAATAGGATGCACTTCGAGGGCGGAATTGCCGATTGTTCCGTATTTTTGCAGCATGAATCATTTTGAATTGATTTCGGAGTACGAGCCTACGGGCGATCAACCCGAAGCTATCAGGGAACTTACCGAGGGGGTATTGGCCGGAGAAGCCGGACAGACGCTGTTGGGCGTTACGGGAGCCGGCAAGACGTTTACCATTGCCAATGTGATCAAGAATGTCAACAAGCCCACGCTGGTGTTGAGTCACAACAAAACCTTGGCGGCCCAACTTTACACCGAATTCAAGAATTTCTTTCCCAATAATGCGGTGGAATACTATGTTTCCTACTACGATTATTACCAACCGGAAGCCTATATTTCTTCTACCGATACTTACATTGAAAAGGACTTACAGATTAATCAGGAGATCGAACGCATGCGGTTGGCCTCTACATCGGCTTTGCTTTCGGGGCGGAAGGATGTGATTGTGGTTTCGTCGGTGTCGTGCATCTACGGTATGGGCAATCCGGGTGCGTTTTACGAGAATGTCATTGAGCTGAAATGCGGCTGTACGATGGAGCGCAATAAACTGATGCGCCAGTTGGTTGCTTCACAGTACGTGAGGAATGATCTGGAGCAAAATCCCGGTTCGTTCCGTGTGAAAGGCGATACGGTGGAGGTCAGTTTGGCTTATTCTCACGACATCATCCGCATTTCGTTTTGGGATAACGAAATCGACAGCATTGAAGAAGTGAATGAGTTGGGGGCAAAGAGCCAAAGTTTTGAGGAATACAAGATCTACCCGGCTAATTTGTTTGTGACTTCTCAGGAGGTGATTGAGACGGCCACGTCAGAAATCTTGAACGATTTGGTGGTTCGCGAGGCTGAGTTGAGAAGTCTTGGCAAGTTGGTGGAGGCAGACCGCTTGCACGAACGGGTGACGTATGACGTGGAGATGATCAAGGAGCTGGGCTACTGCAGCGGCATTGAGAATTACTCCAGATATTTCGATGGCCGCGCTCCGGGCACGCGTCCCTACTGCCTGCTCGACTTCTTTCCGAAGGATTTTTTGATGGTCATTGACGAGAGCCACGTCAGCGTTCCGCAGATCAATGCGATGTATGGCGGTGACCGCAGTCGCAAGTTGGCCTTGGTAGAATATGGTTTCCGCTTACCAGCCGCTCTCGACAACCGTCCGCTCAAGTTTGAGGAGTTCCAGGAAATGGCGCGACAGGTGATTTATGTCAGTGCCACCCCGGCCGAATATGAGTTGCAGCAAAGTGGTGGCATTGTGGTGGAACAAATTATTCGCCCTACCGGACTTCTCGACCCGGAAATCATCATCCGCCCTATCCTCACCCAAATTGACGACCTGATGGAAGAGATTCAGATATGCAAGGAACGGGAGGAGCGTGTTTTGGTCACGACGCTGACCAAGCGCATGGCCGAAGACCTGACGTCGTTTCTCAACACGCACGGCGTGAATGCCAATTACATCCACAGCGAGGTCGACACGTTGGACCGCGTACGCATTCTTGAGGAGTTGCGCAACGGTACGTTTGATGTTTTGGTCGGTGTAAACCTGCTTCGTGAAGGACTCGACTTGCCTGAGGTGTCGTTGGTGGCTATTCTTGACGCCGACAAGGAGGGTTTCCTTCGCAGTCATCGTTCCTTGATGCAGACGGCCGGCAGAGCGGCCCGCAACGTTCACGGAAAAGTGATTATGTATGCCGACCGCATTACGCAAAGCATGCAGCTCACCATTGACGAGACGCTCCGCCATCGGGAGAAACAAATTCGTTATAACAAGGAGCATCACATAACGCCCCGACAGATTGTGAAATCCATTGGCGAGAACCATCTTCTTGCTTCCAACAAATCGGAATCGCCGGGCACTTATTCTGCCCAACAGACCTCGAGCCAAGTGGCCGAACAAGAGGAAACATATCGCAAGAAGGGTGCTGAAACCGTGGAATCACTGCGCCGAAAGATGGAATTGGCTGCCAAGGCCTACGATTTTATTCTGGCAGCACAATATCGCGACGCCATGTTACAACTCCAAAAGGAGCAGGCTTCCTCCCACTAAGAGAAGCATTCGGCCTCAGTTGCACCCATATTTTCTTTCCGGCCTTCGTTCCAGTTTTTTTGTAAAAGAATACTTTTGTGACCCCCCCGAAAGCTTGCCGCACTCCCCGCGCTGCTTTTGTGACCCCCCGAAAACGTGCCGCACTTCCCGCGGAAGCTTTTGTGACCCCCCGAAAACGTGCCGCACACCCCGCGGAAGCTTTTGTGACCCCCCGAAAACGTGCCGCACAATCCGCGCTGGTTTTCGGGACCCCCGGAAATGAGCCGCACAGTCCGCGGAAGGTTTTGCGACGTCACAAAAACATTCTGAAAACACCTCGCCACCCTATCCCTTCAGCGGGAAGTAGGCCCGAAGCCTGCTTTTGACTTTCTATCGGCCACGGTAAGGATAAAAAGTGGTACTTTTGCATCTGTTTTCATCCCGCCCGGCACCGGATGGTCTCGGTGCATCTTTCGGGAACAAGTATTCTCATTATATTTATCGACATTATGCTGAAAACCCTTGCATCCAAGAACAGAATCAAACTGCTTTTCATCTGCCTCGGCAACATCTGCCGCTCGCCGGCTGCCCATGCCATCATGCAACACATCGTTGACGAGCATCACGACGGAAATCGCTTTGAAATTGATTCGGCCGGCATCGGCGGCTGGCATATTGGCGACCTGCCCGACCGACGAATGCGGCAGCATGGCAGCCAACATGGTTATCGACTCACCCACCGGGCGCGCCAATTCAACGCCGGCAGAGATTTTGCCGACTTTGACCTCATATTGGTGATGGATGCCGAAAACCGCCGAAACCTTCTTCGGCAGGCCCGTTGCGACGACGAACGACGAAAGGTGATAATGCTTTCCGACTTTCTGCGCCACCATCCGAAGGCTGACGAAATTCCTGACCCCTATTACGGAGGCGACCAAGACTTTGAATACGTCATCGAACTGCTCGAAGATGCCCTTACCGAACTGTACCAACAATTAAACTGACTATACATTCATCTTTATCTTATGAAACCTTTCATTACCCTACTTTTTGCCCACCTCCTGCTGATGGCATCTTGCAATGCTCCGTCAAAAAACAGTTACACCGACGCCGATGTAGACTCATTCGCCCAAATGGCAGTAGAGCCACAAACCCAACTGGTCGATGTACGCACACCCGAAGAATATGCCGAAGGCCACTTGAAGAATGCCGTACTCATCAATATTAAGGATGACGACTTCGACAAAAAGGCCGAGCGCCTGCTCAAGAAAGACCGGAAGGTGCTGGTCTATTGCCGCAGCGGACGCCGCAGTGCCGAAGCCGCCCAACGACTGGCCGACAAAGGTTACAAAGTTGTCAACCTGGAAGGAGGCTACCTGAAATGGACGGAATCGGGATGTGCCGTCGAAGACAATCAATAAACAGTCGACTTGAACATCGAGAGAATGGAGAAACTTTGGAACAACAATTATAAGAAGGTATGGGCCGCCAACTTCATGCTCTTCTTTTCATTCATGCTGCTCACGCCCCTGCTTCCGCTCTACATGAGCGAAACCTTCGGAGCGGGCAAGCATCTCATAGGCTTCATCCTCTCGGGCTACACGCTCACGGCCCTCATCGCCCGTTCCTTTAGCGGCTACATGGTCGACAGCTTTCCGCGCAAGGTAGTGCTCCTCAGCTGCTACCTCTTGTTCAGTCTGCTCTTTGCCGGCTACTTCTTCGCCGGATGGTCATTACTGCTCTTTGCCGTCATCCGCACCCTTCACGGAGCCCCCTTCGGCTCTGCCACCGTAGCCAACAGCACGGTAGCCATCGACGTACTCCATCCCACCCGGCGCGCCGAAGGCATCGGCTACTATGGACTGAGCAACAACCTCGCTACGGCCATCAGTCCCTCCATCGGTATTTATCTGTATGAAATGACCGGCAACTACGACCTCATCTTCCTCCTCGCCCTGCTCTGCTCCATCTGCGGCTTCACCATCAACAGCACCCTGAAGCTGCGCCCACGCGAAGCCGTAGCCGAAAAGCAGAAGATGTCGCTCGACCGCTTCTTCCTGCTCAAAGGATGGAGCGCCGGCGTGTCCATGGCCTGCTTCTCCTTTTCCTATGGCGTATTATCCACCTACCTGGCCATATATGGCAAGGAAGACTTGGGCATCATGGAAGGCACCGGCCTCTTCTTCATGATCCTCTCGGCCGGACTCATCATGTCGCGCCTCGTAGGTAGCCGTTCGCTCCGGAAAGGAAAAATCACGCAAAATGCCTCCATCGGCATCCTCATCTCCTTAGTAGGCTACCTGCTCTTCGCCGCCCTTCACAACTATTGGGGATATTACGGCGCCGCCCTGATCATCGGATTGGGCAACGGACACATGTTCCCCGCCTTTCAGAATATGTTCATCAACCTTGCCCCCAACTCACAACGCGGCACAGCCAACTCCACCCTGCTCACGTCGTGGGACATCGGCATCGGCCTGGGCATCCTCCTGGGCGGAAGCATCGTCGAAATGGGAGGCTATCATGCCGCCTTCTGGAGCGCATGGATCGTCAACGGAGCCGGCGTACTCTTTTTCTTTGCCTACGTCAGAAACAGCTATCTGCGCAACAAACTCCGATAAGCCGTGAAGAGCCAAAAAGACAATAAATACTTAACTTTGCAAGCGAAAACTAACACCCCGTGATTTCAGTAGACAATTTATCCGTTGAATTTGGCGCCAAGCCCCTCTTCACCGAAGCCTCATTTGTCATCAACGACAAAGAACGCGTTGCCCTCGTTGGCAAGAACGGTGCCGGCAAATCCACCTTGTTGAAAATTCTGGCCGGACTGGCACAACCCACCCAGGGAAGCGTCAACCGCCCCAACGAAGTAACCATCGGCTACCTGCCGCAGGTCATGCGCCTTACTGATACCACCACCCTCATTGAAGAAACCGAAAAAGCCTTCGCCCATGTTCGCAAAATGGAAGAAGAACTCGGACGCGTCAACCAACAACTGGCCGAACGCGAGGACTACGAAAGCGAAGACTATGCCCGACTCATCGAACAGAGCACCCACCTCACCGAACACCTGCAAATGATGGGAGCACAAAACCGACGCGCCGACATGGAGCGTGCCCTGATGGGACTGGGCTTCCAACGCAGCGACTTCCAGCGCAGCACCGGCGAGTTCAGCGGCGGTTGGCGCATGCGCATCGAACTGGCCAAGCTCCTGCTGCAAAAGCCCGACATCCTTCTGCTTGACGAGCCCACCAACCACCTCGACATCGAAAGCATCCAGTGGCTTGAAACCTTTCTGCAAACACAGGCCAACTCAGTGATACTGGTAAGCCACGACCGAGCATTCATCAACAACGTAACCGGTCGCACCATCGAGATCACCTGCGGCAAGATCGTAGACTACAAGGTGCGTTACGACGAATACCTGAAGTTGCGCGCCGAGCGGCGGGAAAGCCAAATTCGCGCTTACGAAAACCAACAAAAAGAAATTGCCGACATCAAGAGCTTCATCGAACGCTTCCGCTATAAACCCACCAAAGCCATCCAGGTACAGAGCCGCATCAAGCAACTGGAGAAAATCGTACCCATCGAAATCGATGAAGTCGACACCTCCTCCCTTCGTCTCAAATTCCCACCCTGCACCCGCAGCGGCGACTTCCCCGTCATTTGCGAAGACGTAGCCAAAGCCTACGGCGACCACGTGGTCTTTCACGACGTCAACCTCACCATCCGGCGAGGAGAAAAAGTAGCCTTTGTCGGCAAAAATGGCGAAGGCAAGTCTACCCTGGTCAAGTGTATCATGGGTCAGATCCCCTTCACCGGAAACCTGAAAATCGGCCACCAGATAGAAATCGGTTACTACGCCCAAAACCAGGCCCAACTGCTGGACGACAATCTGACCGTGTTCGACACCATCGACAGCGTGGCCAAAGGCGAAGTACGCAACCGCATCCGCGACATCTTGGGAGCCTTCATGTTTGGCGGCGAAGCCTCCGACAAGTATGTGAAAGTACTCTCAGGAGGTGAGCGCAGCCGACTGGCCATGATACAACTTCTCTTGCGCTCAGTCAACCTGCTGATTCTCGACGAGCCCACCAACCACCTGGACATGCGCACCAAGGACGTGCTCAAAGAAGCCATCAGCGAGTTCGACGGCACCGTCATCCTCGTGAGCCACGACCGCGACTTCCTCAACGGATTGGTCACAAAGGTCTATGAATTTGGCGGCGGCAAGGTGGTTGAACATTTGGGAGGCATCTACGACTTCCTGCAGAAGAAGCGCATCGAGAACCTTCAGGAGTTAGAAGTGAAAACCTCCGTTGCCCCCACCACCGGCAAGCCCACAGAGAAAACCGAATCAAAGCTCTCTTACGAGCAACAAAAAGAATACCGGAAGAAAGTCAAAGCCTTGGAAAAAGAAGTGGAAAGCCTCGAACAGCAAATCAGCGAATTTGAAGCCGCCATCCACCTCATCGAAGACCGCCTCTCCACTCCCGAGGGAGCTTCCGACCCCGACTTGGCCACCCGCCACGGAGCCTTCACCCGTCAACTCAACGAGGCCATGGAAAAGTGGGAAAAAGCCAACGAAGAACTGGAGCAACTCAACCAAGCCCATCCTGACGCCTGACCGACATTTCCATCACCATCATTCACCCCAACATCACTCTACCCTTTATGCCAATCATCCTCCCCAAAGACCTACCCTGCATTGAGCGCCTTCAGAAAGAAGGCTTGCAGGTTAGCGACAGCGTTCCACCCGGCATCGTGCCGATTCGCATCATACTGCTGAATCTGATGCCACAAAAAGAAGATGCCGAAATGGAATTCTATCGGATGCTGTCCTACAGTTCCCTACACATCCAGATTATTCTGGCCAAGATGAGCCACCTCACCTACAAGACAACGCCCCAGGCATACATGGACCGCTTCTATACCGATATACAGGCCTTGATGACACAACACTTTGAAGGCATGATTATCACGGGAGCCCCACTGGAACATCTGCTCTTTGAAGAAGTGAGCTATTGGGAACAACTCAAGAGCGTGTTCCGATGGACACAACTGCACATACGTTCCACTCTCTTTGTTTGTTGGGGAGCCCAGGCAGCCCTCTACTCTCTGTTCCGCGTGCCCAAGTTCTGGCTCCATCACAAGATGTTCGGAGTGTATGAACAGACGCCACGCGACTTGTCCCTGCCCATCTTCCGCGGTTTCGACAGCCACTTCAACATGCCGCAGAGCCGCCACACCGAGGTAAGACTCCAAGACATGAAATACGTCAAGGAACTCGACATATTGGCCGAGTCTCCCATCTCGGGAGCCGGTATCATCTCTGCCTTTGATGGACGCGAGTTCTTTGTGACCGGTCACTTGGAATACAGCCGCGACCGACTGGACTTTGAATATCGTCGCGACATCAACAAAGGGCTACCCATCCACCCACCCTACCATTATTACGAAGACGACGACCCGGAAAAGCCCGTGAGAATTTCCTGGCGGGCCCACGCCCATCTGTTCTACACCAATTGGGTGACCTACTACGTCAACAATCCTCAATTGGACAAACTCCCCATTCAATGATTCCATCTCCGCGCCCCATCGAACTGCTGTCACCGGCCCGCAATGCCGACACCGGCATTGAAGCCATCAACTGCGGTGCCGATGCCGTCTATATCGGCGCAAGTGCATTCAGTGCCCGCGCTGAAGCCGCCAACGCCCTTTCTGACATTGAACGTCTGTGTCAACATGCCCACACCGTCGGTGCCCGGGTCTATGTAGCGCTCAACACGATTCTCTACGACGACGAACTGCCACAGGTTCAGGCCATGGCCGACGACTTGAAACGAGTAGGAGTTGACGCCCTCATCGTGCAGGATATGGCCCTGCTCCGCATGAACCTGCCACTCCCCATCCACGCCAGCACGCAGATGGACAACCGTACTCCCTCGCACATCCGATTCCTCGAACAGCAAGGTTTCAAACGGGTCATTTTAGCTCGCGAGTTGGGATTGGACGCCATCGCCGCCATCCATCGGGAGTGCCCCAATGTAGAACTCGAAGCCTTTGTTCACGGTTCTCTTTGCGTCAGCTACAGTGGCCGCTGCTATGCCTCGCAATATTGTTTTGGTCGCAGTGCCAACCGTGGAGCCTGCGCCCAGTTCTGCCGGCTGGCCTTTGATTTGGAGAACGAATCCGGCGAAGTATTACTTACACAGAAACACCTGTTATCGCTCAAGGACATGAATCGCAGCCAACACCTGCTGGCCATGATGCAGGCGGGTGTGACTTCATTCAAGATTGAAGGCCGACTGAAAGACATCGGTTACGTGAAGAACATCACGGCCTATTATCGACAGCAATTGGACGAGATCATCCGTAACAACCGTCAACAATATTGCCGCAGTTCTTACGGCCGCTGTCACATCAACTTTGAACCTCGTCCCGAGAAGAGTTTCAACCGTGGTTTCACCGAATACTTCCTGCGCCATCCGCGCGAAGATGTGGCCGCCATTCACACGCCCAAATCCGTGGGCGAACCGGTAGGAACGGTCAAGGAAATTCGACGGGGCATCATCAAGGTGAGCGGACTGAGTTCATTCCACAACGGTGACGGCCTCTGCTTCTTCACACCCGAAGGCGAACTGCAAGGATTCCGCGTCAACAAAGCCGAGAACAATCTGCTGTATCCTGCCACGCTCCCACCGGCCCTTCGTCCTCATACGCCCCTATATCGCAATCAGGACGCGGAGTTTAAGAAGCAACTCTCCAAGCCCACTCCCCAACGCACCGTCGGCATCCGCCTCCAACTCTCGGAAACGCCCGAAGGTTTCAGCCTCCGCATGAGCGACGAAACCGGACGAGAAGCATGCGGCACACTCCACGCCGAAAAACAGTTGGCACGCACTCCGCAGGGAGAACGCATCCGTCAAGAATTGTCGAAACTGGGAGGAACCGGGTTTGAACTCACCCAATATGAATCCTTATTGGAGAACGATTACTTCATTCCGGCTTCGCAACTGGCCACCCTGCGTCGGCAAACGTTGGCCTTACTCATCGGGCAAGCCCTGCCGGCACCGGCAACTGCACCGACCCATGCACCCGCCACCTCCAAGCCCATCAACGTGGAGGAGCATATTGACTATTCGGCCAATGTTGCCAACCGCGAGGCACGTTTGTTCTACATGAGTCAAGGAGCGCAGGAGGTTGACCCGGCTTTTGAACTGAAGCAACCCGACCGCAATGCCCTGCTCATGACCTGCCGCCATTGCATCCGTTACACGCTTCGTCAATGTCCGAAACATTTCCCCGGCAGTAACCACCAACGCACCTATAACCAACCCCTGTACCTCCGAATGCGCAACGGACGCCGTTTTCGTTTAGAGTTTAACTGCCGCCTGTGCGAAATGAATGTCTATGCCGTTGAATAAGGTTCTGACCAGCCTGCTGCTCTGTTTGCTCTGCGCCTCCTGCCGTTACTCCCACACCCCTCCCGAAGAACTTTGGGACATCACCAGTCGGCAACGAGACTCCATGCAGTTTGCCATAGAGCATCACTACACGTTCAATTATAACTTCTGTGTCAAGGCCGACTCACTAACCCTGCTTACCCACCTGCCCGAAAATCTGCTTCATGCACCGGCAGACACCATCAAGCTCTATGCCGGCAATGAAATCGTGGTGGCCAACATCCTGAAATATCCTGCCGACTCGACCACTTATTGGATTAAGGTGGCGCGAGACCAGCAAACGATGGGATGGATTGCCGAGGAAGTGCTACTTCAAAACGTAGTGCCTTGCGACCCCATCTCGGAATTCATTCATGCCTTCAGCAGTCGATTTGTTTTAGGGTTTGTCATCATGCTCGGTATGGGAGCCTTGTTTTACCTCTACCGCATCATCAAACGGCGAAAGGTCTACTTGGTACACCTCTACGACATTCATTCGTTCTATCCCACCCTCCTGTGTTTACTCACGGCCAGTTCGGCCATGCTCTATGGCTCCCTGTCGAGCTTTGCACCCGAAACCTGGTTGGAGTTCTATTATCATCCTACGCTCAATCCGTTCGGGCAACCATTCATACTTTCGGCATTCTTAATTTGCATCTGGATGATGCTCATCACCAGCATCGCCGTCGTCGACGATTTGCGCAAACAAATAGCATTGGAAGATGCCATCAGCTACATCGTTGGCTTGGGTTGTCTCTGCTTCATCATCTATCTGATACTTTCCCTCACCATTCGCATTTACATTGGTTACCTCATCTATGGAGCGTACTGCTACTTCTCACTTCGCACCTATCTGCGCCACTACGCCATGCCTTATCTTTGCGGCAAATGCGGTCACCCCATCCGCCATTTAGGGCGCTGCCCTCACTGCGGAACCATCAACAAAGCGTGAGAAAAAGCGAGCATGCGACCACTCCGCCCCATCTTTAAGTTGAAGAGAAGCGAGTGTGATACCACATAAACCCTTCTTTAAGTTGAAGAACAGTTAGTGTGATATCACACCAGCCTCTCTTTAAGTTGAAGAACGGTTAGTGTGATACCACACCAGCCTCTCTTTAAGTTGAAGAACAGTTAGTGTGATACCACACCAGCCTCTCTTTAAGTTGAAGTACGGTTAGTGTGATATCACATGAGCCTACTTTAAGTTGAAGTACGGTTAGTGTGATACCACACCAGCCTTCTTTAAGTTGAAGAACGATTAGTGTGATATCACATGAGCCTACTTTAAGTTGAAGAACGATTAGTGTGATACCACACCAGCCTCTCTTTAAGTTGAAGTACGGTTAGTGTGAAACCACACGAGCCTCTCTTTAAGTTAAAGAACGGTTAGTGTGATTTTACACCAGTCTCTCTTTAAGTTAAAGTAAGCCGCGCACCGTGCCGGGCATGCTTGATTTGCTCCCAACCGGGTGTCGGCCTATGGTTTCGCGAAGATGAATGTCTATTGAGGTAGGTGATGCTTGCTAACGATGTACTCGTCCGTTGGCATTGCCTCCGTGAGGGTTATTCCGTGAGGGGGGCTTGTTGCATGTTGACCAAGTAGACCAGGTAGTCGCCTTCGGCTTGGATGCTCAGGTGGTCGGATTTGGCCTCGTTGAGCGTACCTTGCCAAAGCATGGTGGTGTCGTAGGGCGGATATACCAGGTCGTTGCTCTTGATGCCGGTGGCCCGGAAGTTGAAGATGGACACCTGTTGGCCCTTCGTGGTCTTCAGCAGGGCGTTGCCGCGGCAGGGGACGAAGGTGCCCCAGTCGGTGACGGCTACGGCCTTCATGCCCATTTGCAGGTAGTAGACCAGGAGGGAGATGTTGCCCAGGGTGTGGTCGTCGCGGCGTCCGGTGATGCCTAACATCATGAGTCTGCGGCATCCGCGCTTTCGCAGGTGGCGCACGGCCTTGCTGAGGTCGTTAGTCTCTTGTTCATCTACTTTGAGAAATTCCACGCCGTAGCGCTCGGTCAGTCCGGGCTGAATTGAGTCGCCGTCGCCGATAATCAGGTGGGGCCTGTAGCCCAATTGGAGCAACCGGTTGGCTGCGCCGTCAAGACTTATTACGAGGGGCGCCCGGTCTATCCATCGGTGCATGACGGAGGCCGAGGGAAACTCGCCGTTGGCTACGATGACGGCTTCGGGCTGATAAAGGTCGATGTCGAATGGCTTCATCCTTGCATCATCTTTTTCCATTTTAAATATCCCAACACGGCGATGACGGCGTAGAGCGCATAGAGTCCGGCCGTGAAGGGGATTCCTTTATAGACATAGAGGGCTGCGCTGACGGCGTCGATGACGATCCACATGAACCATTGCTCGACGTACTTGCGCGCCAGCATCCAGAGGGCAACAATGCTGAGGGCATTGACGTAGCTGTCGCAAAGGGCCACGTCGCTGTCGGTGCAGACCCTGAGCACGATGTAGATGGCTGCCCACAGTACGACGGCAGCTCCTGCTGCGGGCAGCAGGTGGCGGCGCGGCATGGAGGTGATGGGCTTCTCGGGTTGGTCGGCAGGTTTGTTTTTCCAGGCGGTCCATCCATAAAGGGCGGCCAGCAGGTAGTAGACCTGCAGGCCGAAGTCGGCATAGAGTCCGGCCCGGTAGTAGATGACGAGATAGAGGGCGGGCATGATGATGCCCACGAGCCAAAGGCGGATGCTGGCCCGATATTCGAGCCAAAGGTACCAAAGGCCGATGATGGTGCCCGTGATGTCAAGCAACAGGAGTCCGTGCTCTTGCCAGATGTGCCGGATGGTATCCATTCTTTAGAAGTTGATGGAGAGGTGGGCCAGGAAGTGCATCGGGGCTTGTGCCGAGTAGACGGAGTAAGAGTCCCATCCGTCGGTCTGATAGCCCTGCATGCCTCCGCGACCGTCGCTGCGCACGGCGGTGTAGGCAGCTCCGAAGCTCTCGTAGTTGGTGCCAAAGAGGTTGTAGATGGTAACGCCCAGGCGCAGACCTTTCACAAAGCGCAGCTTGGTGAAGTTGTAAGAGAGGTCGAGGTCGGACACGCAGAAGCGGTCGAGCATGAGGCTGGTCTCGTGGTCGCCGTCCTGATAAGAGCGCAGCCCGGTGGTGGTCATGTACTGCTCATCCACAAACTGGGTGGAGAGGGTAGCTTCCAGTCCTTTGTAGCGTCCGCGGAGAATGCTCTTCACGGTCAGGTCAGGCGAGAAGGAGAGGGGCGCGCTCTTTACGTTGAAGTATTCTTGGGTGTCGTCGAGCAGGAACTTCAGGTTGCGCGAACGGTTGTGGCTCCAGGTGGCGTTGCCTTCCCAACTGAAGTAAGGGCAGGGCTTCCAGGCTGCGGTCAACTCCAGGCCGCGGCGGTAGCTGTCGCCGATGTTGCTGGCCATCATCTCGCCAATGGCATTCTGTTGTCCGGTCAGCACGAACTGGTCTTTATAGAGCATGTAGTAGAGATTCAGGCCGGCAGCGAAGGTGGGCGACGAGAAGTGGTAACCCAGTTCAAAGTCGTGAAGCTTCTCGGCACGCGGGCGGTCGGCACCGATGTTGTCTTCAATGTCGTTGCGCGTAGGCTCCTTCTGGGCCAGGGCGTAGGAGGCATAGACTTCCTGGCCGGGGGCGAAGCGCCAGAGTAGTCCGGCCTTGGGGTTGAGGAAGCTGAAACAGGTCTTCAGGTCGTAGCTGTACTGATTGCCCGAGATGTAGTTGTCGGACGGACCGTCCATGCGGTAGTCGACATAGCGGTACTGCACGTCTCCCCAGGCGTTCAAGCCGGGCAGGAACTCATAAGAGATCTTTCCGTAAACGTTCATGTCCTGCTTGTGGGCCATGTTGTCATAATAACGATGATTGGGCATGACGGGCGACTCGGCCTGGCGCACCCAGATGACGTTGCCATAGTGTGAGCCGTCGTACTTGTTCCATCCTCCGCCCAAGGTAGCCTGCAGGCCTTCGTCCTGATAGTTGAGCGAGAGGACCGTGCCGTAGAAGTCGTTGTCCAACTTCTTTTGTCTCACCAAGTCGCTGTAAGCCGTGTTGAGCGGAGCGGCAAACGCATACTTGTAAAGCGCCTGGTCCTTCTTGTACTGCTCGTAATAGCCGAAGCCGTGGGTGTAGTGCAAGGCCACGTTGAGCGAGAAGGGCTGGCCCAGTTGCTGGTTGAGCAACAGCTGGTAGTGCTGCTGGTGATAGTTGTCGGTCTGGTCTTTGTAGAAGACGGTGTTGCCCTCGTTGTCCTTGAACTTGCCGCAGGGATTGTAGGAGCGGCCGTAGGTGGCCATGTCCTCGCGCGTGGCATAGTCCCAGGCATGGTAAGTCTTTTCAGTACCGTTGAAGGTAATGAACTTCACCATGGTGGTTTCGCCAAAGTAACCGGCCTGGAGAAAGTAGGAGTTGAGGCGGGCCGAAGCACGGTCGATGAAACCGTCGGTGCCGATGTTGGAGAGGCGTCCGCTGAAGCCCCAGTGACCGCCCAGCAGACCGGTGCCGAAGCGTAGGGTCTCCTTGTGAGTGCCGTAAGAGCCGGCAGAACCGTCAAAGCGGAAGTAAGGATCGGCCGAAATCTTCTCGGTCTCCATGTTCAGCGTAGCGCCAAACGCGCCGCTACCGTTGGTTGAGGTTCCCACACCGCGCTGCAGCTCCATGCTGTTGAGGCTGGAGGCAAAGTCGGGCATGTTGACCCAAAAGAGGCTGTTGCTCTCAGCATCGTTGAGGGGAATGCCGTTGGCCGTAACGTTGATGCGGGTGGCATCGGTGCCCCTCACGCGCATCGTGGTATAACCAATGCCCATACCGGCATCAGACGACGTCAGCACCGACGGACTGAGCGAAAGCAGGAAGGGAATGTCTTTACCGTGATTGACCTCTTCAATCTCGCCCTTCGAGAGCGAAGAATAGGCAATCGGCGCATTCTTCAAGGCACGCGTCGACACCACTTGCACTTCCTGCAACTTGCGCATGGAAAGAGTGTCGACATCCTCCTTCGCGTTTCCGGTCGAAACGGCAGAAGGAGCCGAAGGGGCATTCTTGACTTGCGCAGCATCTTCGGCCGCGCTTAACGTTGTCGCACTTGCGACGGTAGCCATCATCAAGAGGCTACCCAACAAAAAATACTTTTTCATTGTGAGTAATTGAAATTTATTCTCTACGCCGGCATTACCCGGTTCAGGTGAAAGGGTTTGATCTCAGCCCATCCAACGGGAAGGGCACCCCTAAAATTTACGCCTGCAAAGTTACGACTTCTGTATGTAACACACGTTTCCTACCTGAGGAAAAAACAGAACATCGCGCTCCTCGCTCCCAACTTAGGCTGTTCCAGACAGGGTGTTTTCGTGAAATAGTGGTACTTTTGCAAGCGTTTAAACCCATCCAACACAATCTGAAAGATGACTGACTTTATCATCATCGGCATTCTGGTCTTCTTCAATGCCTTCTTCTCCCTCTCGGAGGTAGCCCTGATCTCGGCCCGCAAGAGCCGCCTTCAAGTGGCCGTGAAGAAAGGAAGCCGCACGGCCAAGATGGCGCTTGACCTGATTAACGATACCGACAAATTCCTGTCGACGGCACAAATTGGCATCACCGTTGTGAGCATCCTCACCGGTATCTACTCGGGAGCTGAGATGAGCGACGATTTCACCGAGTGGCTCATCGGTATTGGACTGCCGGCCGAAACGGCCTCTATTGCTGCCAAAACGCTCATCTTGATTGCCGCCACCTACTTGCAGTGCGAGTTGGGCGAACTCTTCCCCAAACGCGTGGGAATAGACTTGGCCGACTCCATGGCCAAGCTGTGTGCGCCGGCCATGCTCTTCTTTGCCGGATTGGCCAAACCCTTCGTGTGGCTCTTGTCGGTCAATACCGACTGGCTGGTGCGCATCTTTCATTTACACAAGGAGTCGCAGGGCGTGACCGAAGAAGAAATCAAGTCGGTCATACAAGAAGGAATCGAGAACGGCGAAGTAGCCGAGATGGAGCAGGACATCATGGAACGGGCCATGGTGATGGGCGACCAAACGGTAGATCATCTCATGACTTATCGCACCGATGTGGTGACCTTGGACTTGAAGATGAACTCGCAGGAAGTGGAGAACGTCATTCACGACACACCCTACAGCAATTATCCGGTAGTGGATGGCAATCTGGAGAATCTTTGTGGCGTTGTAAGCCTGAAAGATTTGGTGATGCACCTCGGTAAACCCGGCTTCAATCTGAACAGTTGCCTGAAGAAGCCTATTTTCTTCCCCGAACATATCACCGTGTACAAAGCCTTGGAACATCTGAAGAAGCATCATTCCAACATCGCCTTTGTCTGTGACGAATTGGGAGCCATGCTGGGGGTGATAACCTTCCGCGACATCTTTGAAGGCTTGGTGGGAACCATTACCGATCAAAAGGAGTTGCCCGACATCATCGAACGGGCCGACAAAAAGAGTTGGATCATCAGTGGGCAGTGCCCGTTCTACGAGTTCTTGGAGTATTTCGACGAAGAAGACCTCTATCAACGCGAATACAAAACCTTGGCGGGCCTGATACTCGACATCCTTGACCATATTCCCACCGTGGGTGAGCAGTGCCAATGGCGTATGTTCACCTTGAAAGTTGTTGAAATGGACGGCTATCGCATCGACAAAGTCTTGTTGATGAAAGAAGAGGCAGCCAACCAGTCGGAAGAGTAACACCGTCTTCCTTACCCTTTCTCTTTATAGAGTCGGCCGAAGGACCACCCGGCCGTCACCGGCAAGCGACAAAAGGTAACCTGACTCTTGTCGCTTGGAATTTGGTGTATGGACATCTCAAAATGTACCAA
>SFKY01000012.1 GCA_004554665.1 Bacteroidales bacterium | reverse complement strand
AATAAATCAGATTGTGGAGCCGCAGCCGCCGGAAAACATGATGGATATTCCGGGGATGCAGGATGAAATGCGCCGTCCCATGATGCTGATTGTATCGGCGAACAAAAAAGTGGATAGATAGAACTAAAACACCTATAAGGTATAAATAGAGGAAATTTATGTTTAAAGAAAAAATTATTATAGAGATGAAAGAAGTATTCAAAGAAATTCCTTTTGGCATAGAGCATACTCTTAAAGTTTTGAAAAATGCAGAAGATATAATGAACGGAGAAAATATCGGAGAGGAAGAAAAAGAATTCATCAGTATTACTGCTATACTACATGATATTGGTGCGGTTGAAGCACAAAAAAAATACGGTTCTATTGATGGTGTCTATCAAGAAAAGGAAGGACCAGCAGTAGCGAAAGAAATATTAAAAAAGGTAGGCTATAACAAAAATATTGATAGAATATGCTTTATAATAGGCAACCATCATACTCCATCTAAAATTGATGGACTTGATTTTCAAATACAATGGGAAGCTGATTTGCTTGAAAATTTAACGGTTATGGATAAAGAAAAAGAACAGGAAAAGATAAAAAAGTGTATAGGTGAAAACTTTAAAACAAACACAGGAAAAAGGATAGCTTATAATCGCTTTATTTTAGATTAGTAGTAGATTATTACAGTTATGTATTTTACTCAAGTTTCGGATTTAGGTTTTATGCAGTCTGAGCGATCAGTTGCATGGCCTTGAACCTGCGGTTATCCCGTATAATTTGCTCCATCAATTCGTTCTCGTCAATGGTAAAAATCTCAGCCACGATTGCTATTACATCAATAATGATTGACCAGATCTTTTCCACGACGGTGAGCTCGTGTACGCCTTCATATATATCGGCGAACAATCCTCCAATGGTCTCTTCACCATGCTCTTCAGGCGCTCAAGCTTGGATACGAAATACTCTTCCTTGCGTTTTTCGGTCTGGCAGTCTCTGTCACGCTTGCGGTTGTAGCGCCTCTCGCGCTGCCGGGCCGTAAGACCTTGTTCCTTGCCATCGACCTTCCCTCTCTCGCCGTGAATCGAGAAGTCCACGACAAATTGAGAGCGGCCGTCGCTCCAGCACAGGGCCAGCAGCTTGTAGCCGAGAATGCACCGCTGAAACACGTGCGAGAATATCTTGCCAATACACTCCATCCTCAATCCGGTCTTCGGCAGGTCGGAATCATCCACAATAAGCACTGCCGGAAGATGGCTCTTTTGATAGTCTTTCCTTATGGTCACGGCCTTGATGAGATGACAGGCGATGTGCCAGATGATGTTGCTAGTCTATATTGTCCTTGGCCATAAACGAATAGAGTAGGTCCTTCTTACCCCCGAACAGTTTCGAGATTGACGATCCGGCATAATGAGAAAAACCCGGGACGGCCATAAACGGCAGAATCAATATGATCTGGAAAAGTTGAAGGTTGGTAAGCTGACAGTTCTCACGTTTTTTCCCTCCGAGATCTTTGTCTGAAATCCTCATCCCCTCAAGGAGGGTCATAAACTTGGAAAATGCGGGATTGATTCGTTTTCCCGTGAAAAAGTTGCGGATCTCCGATGGAATTTTTGTAATTTTGCTCATGGCTTTGAGTGATTGTAATTAGTTGTTTGGGCACCTCTAAATTACTAAATTTCCGTGACATACGGAAATCCTCAAAGCCTTTTTTATGCCCAAATCTATCCTCTCAACCTAAATCCGAAACTTGAGTAAATTATAATTATGAGATGCTACGTGCTTTTGTTCAATATACCCTAAACGTCGATTTAAATGCGCCTGTGATAAAGGATTTAGTTGAAAAGTATAAGGATATAGAACAATTTAATAGGAGCATAACAGATAAATACGTTGCAATATGTAAACGCTTTTAATATTTGAATTTAGCCGTTTATGTAGAATGAAGGTGTGCAAACAAACAGACCCTGAAAAGGGTCTCACCCCCGTTAACCGCAATGTCAAAGACTTGCGGATGGCCAGATGACTCCTATACATCCGACCCCAACGGGGTCGAACCATATAATCTGTAGAAAGGTTCGACCTCCGTTGGGGTCGTGGATTGGGAAGGCACTTCGACCCGCACATTGTATCATGTGCGGTTACTTGAAGTTCGACTCCCGTTGGGGTCGATGGCTCGTCGTTATTCTGAATCTTAGCAAATCCTCTCTTTTTTAATGAACTGTGTGCTTGATCACTGAAAATAATCCTTATTTTTGCCACGAGAGTTTTACGAAAGATAAATAGATAAAGTATTGGAAAAGAAACATAACTGTCAGCAGTGCCCACTGAGGCGGCGATACGACCGTTCACCCAAGTCATTGTTGGGTCGTTTTTGGCGATGGCACATCAATTTCTGTCCGGGATGGAAAGCCTATTTCCTGTCGCTGAGCGAAGAGGAACGGCATGTATTGAGAAAGCAATACGCTTTTCATAAGCCTCAAATCCGCAACTAAGTCCTTCATCGTCCTATTTACGTGTACACGTTCTCTCATTACTGAATTATTAGATAAATTGAGGCTGAAATACCCACTTCTGCCTACAATACCCCCTTACCCCACAATGCGACTTGAGACAATACGCAGTATCATACCCATAAGTTGTAGTCGTCATCCAAAATCAGTCTGGAATACATCTGCGTAAGCATTATTACAGGTATAGATATTCAGCACATACCACCTTGATGTTCTGATCCATTTGGCTGGTACAGAGACAAATCTGAAGACAAACGCTTTTATGCGACTTGTTTTATTGGGTCCGAACCTCTTTACGTCAAGTCTTTGGATAATGACCTTGTAGAAGTTACGGATAAGTGCTGTAAGAAGAAGGAACACTGTGTTCTCTGCCATGAAGGATTTGGGCAATCTGGACCATCCGAAACCATTGTTCATGTCATCGAAGATGCGCTCCTTTCCTCCGCGGAGGTTATAGAACTCGACAATCTCTCTTACGGAAGGCTCGTAGTCGTTGGTCAGGATGCAGCGGTATGTGTATTCTCCTTCCCAGAGGTCAAGCTCACCGTCCATCCGTTTCCGCCTTTGAATCACAAGCCGGTATGTCTTGCCTTTCCACTTCTCTACAAGAATGGAATTCAGCTCAAACTCAATGCCGTTGATTTCTCCCCTCTTCCAGCCTCTGAGAGCGAAGAGGTCATTGTAGAGCGAACTACAGCGGTTGGCACGGATATAGAAGGTCTTGCAGTGGGTGGCAACCTCTTCCACGATCTCTTCAGAGCACGAGCCGCAATCAGCTCTGAAACGATTGATAACAAGATTGTTCTGTTCAAACCTTTCGAAGAATCTCTTCAGCGTGTCCTTCTGATGGAAACGGACGTTTGTGTTGCCGTCGCTGTTCTCAATGCCGACAATCAAATCTCCAATAACCGCCACACCTGGTCGATAACCAAGGAACTTCTTGTATGTATGCTTTGCATCATATTTCTCTGTTTCTATGAACTGGTGGTCGAAATCAACATCATACATCTCACCCTCTTTCAGCTGACCAGCTGCACACATACAATTGAGCAGTAAGGTATTGAGGGTGTCAGCCGTATTGAAATCGTAGTTCTTACCCGTATCTGACGTGTATGAAATGTTCTCCTGCGTCAGTTCCTTTATCGCTCTGAGGATAGTGTCAGAGCTGCAGGTACGAAGTGTCGGATGAAGCGAGAGATGGGGCATCAAATGAGTTGTGACATCCTCAATACATGAGCCGCCACAGAAGTAGATGCTCATGAGAGAACGGATGATTTCGCTGTATTGATAACCATACAGCCTGCATCTTAGACCGAGGGTTGTGTCAATTACATATGACAATGTGGAGTCAAATTGCTCCATCATTGCAAATATTCCTCCAAAAGGAGTGAGTTTCTCAGATTTTATTGCTTTCTTTGCCATGTCTGTCGGGTTTGATACATATTTTGATTTGCAACACTAAGATAGGTGAAAAATCTGACATGACAAAATCCTGAGCAACTTTTTGTTGCTCAGGTACTTAAAAAGTTATATTTGGAATAGTGTTGCGGAATTAAGGTGGTTGAAAAACATTGTTTGTCGATTCGGGGTGTCTGTCCGATAAACCAATAAGAATCAGCGTATGATGTGCCTTAGCGCGATGACATAATACCGCACCAAGGCATACGGATGGGTGGCATGCAAGAGCCGGCGTCGCCATCCGGGTGTGATGAGGCGATAAGGGTTGAACTTGATGTGATAGGAGCTGCTGCCCACCGTGCGGAGCCGTTGGCCCAATGGCGTGGGGGTATAATGCTCGGCCCGCGGCGTGTGTATGCATCTGCCTGTAGAGGTGTCTACCAGCGCGGTGTGGTCTGCCCGTCGCTCTTGCCATCCCCACAGATGGTCCGAACGGTCGCGGATGGGCAGGGCGGCCAAGTGCCTGTGGGTGAAGTCACGACTTGCCCGATGCGCCGAAGTCTGCTGCACGGTGCCGAACAGCAGCATCGAGAGCAGGACGAGTAGTCGGATGGCGAATCGTGGGGGCATAGGCAAGTTTTTTTTACGGTGGCGATGTCAGTAGAGCAGTATGAGTCCGGCAAAGGCGGCACAGAGTATCATGCGGATGGGGTGTATCTTGACATACTGGGTGCCCACAAAGCTGGCGACGAAGAGGCCCACGCTCACCCAGAAATTCCACGGAGAGGTGGTGGGATGGCCAAAATTCTCCTCGTTGCAGAGCAGCAGGGTGGCTGCAGCCAGCAATCCGACCACGGCGGGGCGCAGTCCGGCAAACACGCTCTGCACCAGCGTGGTGTGCATGTAGCGCATAAAGAGGCGGCTGATGAGTATCATGAGGATGAAGGAGGGCAACACCAGGGCAAAGGTGGCCGTGGCCGACCCGAGACAAGCCATCGCGCCGTCGAGTCCAGCATTGTGTACGGCGGTGTAGCCGCAATAGGTGGCCGAATTGATGCCAATGGGGCCGGGGGTCATCTGCGAGATGGCCACGATATTGGCAAACTCGGCCGACGAGAGCCAGCCGTGGCGCACCACCGTCTCGGTCTGTATGAGCGAGAGCATGCCGTATCCGCCGCCAAAACCGAAGATGCCGATCTCGAAGAACGTGATGAAGAGTTGCAGGAAAATCATGGCTCAGTGGGTTTGATGAATTTACCATACAGCCAGCCGCCAACGCCAGCCGCCAACAAGATAAAAATGGGGTTGACACCCATGGCCCAGATGAGCAGGGCGCTCACGATGGGTATCCAGCAGCAGTTGAGATTGATGCCCACGCGCCTGGCCATGTTGAAAGTGGGCACGGCGATGAGCGCCACCACAGCGGGGCGGATGCCGGCAAACATGGCTGCCACCCAGGGGATGTCCATGAAGTGGCGGAAGCAGATGGCGATGGCCAGTATCATGAGAAACGACGGCAGAGCAGTGCCCAAAGCGGTACAGAGTGCGCCGGGCGTGCGGCGCAGCTTGTACCCTATAAAAACACTCAGGTTGATGGCGAAGACGCCGGGACAGCTCTGGGCGATGGCGATGAGGTCTACAAACTCCTCTTCCTCCACCCATCTGTGGCGGTCCACCACCTCGGCCTGGATGATGGGAATCATGGCGTATCCACCGCCAAGGGTGAATGCGCCAATCTTAAAGAATGTCTTGAAACTTGTCCAATAAATATTGTCCATTTACTTCTGTCGCTCAATCCATTTGCGTGCGTTGACAAACGCTTCTATCCACGGTGTCACCTCGTCGGCGCGGCGGCCGGCCGGATACCATGCCTGCTGCCACGGGAAGATGGCGCGCTCCAGGTGGGGCATCATGGCCAGATGGCGGCCATCTGCCGAACAGATACCGGCTACATTGTAATCGCTGCCGTTGGGGTTGCCGGGATAGCCAGCGTAGTTGTACTTGGCCACGATATGGTAGCTGCCCTCTGGCTCGGGCAACTCGAACCGTCCCTCTCCGTGGGCCACCCAGATACCGAGCTTGCTGCCGCTGAGGCTGCCAAACATGACGCTGTGGTTTTGCGGGATAGCAAGCGAGAGGAAAGAGCTCTCAAACTTGTGCGACACATTGTGCAGCAGGTGTGCCCGACGGGTGTGCTCGGGATTGATGAGATTGAGCTCGACCATGAGCTGGCAACCGTTGCAGATACCGAGCGACAGGGTGTCGGGGCGGGCATAGAACCGGTCGAGGGCTTCCTTGGCCTTGGGGTTGTAGAGGAAGGCTCCTGCCCATCCCTTGGCCGATCCGAGCACGTCGGAATTGGAGAATCCGCCGCAGAAGACTATCATGCTGATGTCTTCGAGCGTCTCGCGGCCGCTGATGAGGTCGGTCATCATCACATCCTTCACATCAAATCCGGCCAGGTAGAGCGAGTAGGCCATCTCGCGCTCACCATTGGTTCCCTTTTCGCGGATGATGGCGGCACGGATGCCTGAGGGCTGGCGGCGGTCAGCGCTGATGCCATACTGGGCGAGACAACCGGTGAAGTCGTGGCCGAAGACCATCTCCACGGGCTGGTGCTTGTAGTTGTCGTAGCGCTCGCGGGCCATGCCGTTCATGCTCTGCTTGCGGTCGAGCAGGTAGCTGGTCTTGTACCAGACATCGCGCAGGGCATCGATGTCGAAACTGTGCTCGTAGTCGTCTTTCTTCACCACGATGGTGCGGTCGCCCGGTGTGGGGTAAGCTATCTTGGCGTAGCCGATACCTCGCTCCTCGAAGAAGGTGCGCAACTCCTGCTTGTGCTCGTCGCTCACCTGTATCACGACACCAGGGTTCTCGGCGAAGAGGGCCTTGACCACGTCGCCGTCGGCCATGTCGTGGAGGTTGACATGCAGACCACCTGCCACGTTGGCAAAGGTCATTTCGAGCAGGGTGGTTATCAGACCGCCGGCAGAGATGTCGTGGCCGGCCATGATCCATCCCTTCCCGATGAGTTCCTGCACCGCATTGAAGCAGTCGGCGAAGTACTCGGGATTCTTGACCGTGGGCACATCGTCGCCCACCTTGCCCAGTGTCTGGGCGAAAGCCGAGCCGCCGAGGCGCTGGGCATCGAAACTGAAGTCGATATGATAGAGTGACGAGTGCTTGTCGTTGACCACCACGGGCGAAACCACCTTGCGGATGTCGGAGACCTCACCACCGGCCGATACGATGACTGTTCCCGGAGAGATAATCTTCTTGCCGTCGGGATACTGCTGGCTCAGCGAGAGGCTGTCCTTGCCCGTAGGCACATTGATATGCAGGTCGCAGCAGAAGTCTGACAGCGCCTTGACGGCCGCATAGAGGCGGGCATCCTCGCCCTTCTGCGAGCGGCAGGGCCACATCCAGTTGGCACTGAGCGAGAGGCTCTCCATGCCGTCGGCCAACGGAGCCCACACGATATTGGTCAGTGCCTCGGCCACAGAGAGCACGCTGCCTGCAGCGGGATTGGCCAAGCCGGCCTGCGGGGCATGACCCAGCGCGGTGGCGATACCCTTGCGTCCACGGTAGTCGAGGGCCACCACGCCGCAGTCGGAGAGCGGCAGCTGGAGGGGTCCCTGACACTGCTGGCGGGCTATCTTGCCCGTCACCGAGCGGTCTACCTTGTTGGTGAGCCAGTCTTTGCAGGCCACAGCCTCTATCTGGAGCACGCGGTTCAGGTACTCGTCTATCTTGTCCTGTGTATAGGTCACATCCTCATAGTGGCGCACCACGGTCTCGTCGCGCATCACGGTCTTGGGCGAGTGGCCGAACATCTGTGCCACATCGAGGTCGAACGGCTTCTTGCCGTCTCCCTGCACGAAGGAGAAGTGGGCGTCGCCCGTGGTCTCGCCGACCACGTAGAGCGGGGCACGCTCGCGCTCGGCTATCTGGCGCACGTGGTCCAGATGCTTCTCGTCGATAAGCAGGCCCATGCGCTCCTGGCTCTCGTTGGCGATAATCTCCTTGGCGCTCAGCGTCTTGTCGCCGATGGGCAGGCTGGCCATGTCGATACGGCCGCCACACTCCTCCACCAGCTCGGAGAGGCAGTTGAGATGGCCTGCCGAACCGTGGTCGTGGATGCTCACCACGGGGTTGGTATCCTCCTCTACCAATGCGCGCACCAGATTGTAGGCACGCTTCTGCATCTCGGGGTTGGCACGCTGCACGGCGTTGAGCTCTATGCCGTTAGAGTAGCGGCCTGTATCTACCGACGATACCGAGCCACCGCCCAGACCGATGCGGTAGTTGTCGCCACCTACCACCACGACCTTGTTGCCTTTCTGCGGCTCCTTCTTCAGGCAGTCGCGCTTCTTGCCGTAGCCCACGCCTCCAGCGAGCATGATGACCTTGTCGTAGCCCAGCTGCTGGTCGCCCTCATTGTGCTCGAAAGTGAGCAGCGAACCGGTGATGAGCGGCTGGCCAAACTTGTTTCCGAAGTCGCTGGCACCATTGGATGCCTTGATGAGGATTTGCTCCGGAGTCTGATAGAGCCACTTGCGTACCGGCAGCAGGTCTTCCCAGTCGCGCTGGGTGTCGCTCTTGCCGGCATCGTCTTTCAGACGGGGATAGGATGTCATATAGACAGCCGTGCCTGCGATGGGCCATGAGCCTACACCGCCACCCATACGGTCGCGTATCTCGCCGCCGGTACCGGTGGCTGCGCCGTTGAACGGCTCCACCGTGGTGGGGAAGTTGTGGGTCTCGGCCTTGAGGGATATCACACTCTCGATGTCTTCCACCTGGAAATAGTCGGAGGTGGACTGGTCCTTGGGGGCAAACTGCTCCACCACAGGACCCTGGGCAAAGGCCACGTTGTCCTTGTAGGCAGAGAGTATCTTGCCGGGATTCTCCTGTGTGGTTTTCTTGATCATGGCAAAGAGGCTCGATTCCATCTCTTTGCCGTCGATGATAAAGGTGCCGCCGAAAATCTTATGACGGCAGTGCTCGGAGTTGATCTGGGCAAATCCGAAGATTTCGGAGTCGGTGAGCGGCCGCCCGTTTTGCTGCTCTATCTTGTGCAGATACTCTATCTCTTCGGGCGAGAGGGCGAGTCCTTCCTGCTCGTTGTACTCCTCCAGGTTGTCCACATACTTGATAGGCTCCGGCTCGTGGTTCACGGTGAAGATATCTTGATTCAGCCCCTTGTACATGCGCTGCAGCATGGGGTCGTGGTCCGCCTCTTCACTGCTTACGGGGAAATACTCCTCGATACGAGAAATGCCGCTAAGACTCATGTTCTGGGTAATCTCAACGGCATTGGTGCTCCACGGTGTAATCATCTCGCGGCGGGGACCCACATAAAATCCCTCCAAAGTGTCAACACTCAGGCAGGTGGCATTGCCGTAAAGCCAACAAAGTTCGTTGATTTCCTCTTGATTGGGCTGATGGTCAATCTCAGTCGCAATCACGTGCTCATTCAGAGTCTTGAAAAAAAGAATCATAGCTCCTTATATTTTTATTATTATGTGTAAATTCTGTTTGCAAAGATACTGCAAAATTTCGATTAAGAGAAGAGAATGAGAATTTATTATCATTCTTGAACGGGAGAAATTTATCAAAAATTTCGATTAAGAGAAGAGAATGAGAATTTATTATCATTCTTGAACGGGGAAAAAAGCGATGGGCACCATGCAAGAAAGAATCCTACCGGTAGGGACATACCTTGGTGTGTACGAAAGCAGGCTGCCCATAACAAGTAGGAAAAACACACACCCGCTTCCAACCATCCATCATCATTACGCGGCTAAACATGGCATTTAGCACCTCTAAATGCCATGTTTAGCCGCGTAAAGGTGGCATATAGCCTCAGCCACCGCAACCTACAGGTGGAGATAGCTGCACACCTTGGCAGCCGTCTGCCGGCCGCTGGCCAACGCACGCACCACCAACGAGGCACCTGAGGCGGCATCGCCGGCCACAAAGACGTGGGCAGGCAACTGGGGGAGCTGGGGCTTGAGGAAACCCATCGCCAAGAGCACCATATCGGCCTTGATGACCTCGGGCTTGCCCGCCTCTATCATGATGGGGCGGCCTCCCTCGGGGTTGGGTTTCCAGTCTATGGGCTGCACACGGACACCCGTGAGCCGGCCATCCTTGCCGAGAAACTCGAGGGTATTGATATTCCAGCGGCGGGTACATCCCTCCTCATGCGAAGAGGTGGTCTTGAGCGTGCGCGGCCAGTTGGGCCACGGATTTTTCGGGTCTTCCGGTCCCTCCACCGGCTTCGGCATAATCTCTATCTGTGTCACGCTCTTCGCCCCCTGACGGTGTGCGGTACCGATACAGTCGCTGCCCGTGTCGCCGCCGCCGATGACCAGCACGTCCTTGCCCTTGGCGTTGACCAGTTGGTCGCGCTTAAACTCGATGCCGGCCAGCACCCTGTTTTGCTGCGAGAGCATTTCCAGGGCGAGATACACCCCCTTGAGGTCGCGGCCAGGAATGTCGAGGTCGCGCGCCTGCGGTGTTCCCGTGGCCACCACATAGGCATCGTAGCCCTCGGGGAGGGCATTGAGGTCGATAGCCTCGCCGTAGCTGAAGGTGATACCCTCCTTCTCCAAGAAAGCCATGCGCCGGTCGATGACCGCCTTGTTGAGCTTGAAGTTGGGGATGCCATAGCGGAGCAGTCCGCCGGCCGCCTCGTGCTGCTCATACACGGTGACGGAGCATCCGGCATGGTTCAGGTCGTTGGCCGCAGCCAGTCCCGCGGGTCCGGCTCCTATCACCGCCACCCGCTTGCCGTTGCGTACCGGAGTCTCCACGCGCACAAAATCCTCATTGAAGGCGTGTTCGGCGATGGCCGCCTCGTCCTCGCGGTTGGTGGTGGGCTCATGGTCCATCAGGTTGAGCACGCATGCCTTCTCACAGAGCGCCGGACAGATACGGCCGGTAAACTCGGGGAAGGGATTGGTGGCGACGAGCAAGCGGTAAGCCAGTTCCCAGTCGCCCCGGTAGAGAGCCTCGTTCCACTCTGGCGGCTTGTTGCCCAACGGGCATGCCCAGTGGCAGAAAGGCACGCCACAGTCCATACAGCGGCTGGCCTGCAGACGACGGTCGTTGCTGTTGAGCGTCTGCTCGACCTCACCAAAATCGTGTATTCTATCATTAATCGGTCTGTACCCCGCCTCCTTTCGGCGGATGGTCAGAAATGCTTTTGGATTTCCCACGTCTTGTTGTTGCTATGTTATTGCAACCTGTCCACCGGCCGAAGCCGATGAAGGATTTGCAAAGGGTTGTTTATATATATTAGTCTGTTGCCTCAGCGCACATCATCGAGCACCATTGCATAATCATAAATCATGAATTCTTAATTATGAATTGTGAATTATTCTCAATAGTCTCTCTGCATGTCGGCAATCTTCTGTTGCAGCTTCTTCACCTGCTCCTCCTGCAGCACGCGCTTGTACTCTATGGGCACCACCTGTATGAAATCTTCCACGTAGCGGTTCCAGTCGTCGAGCATGGTGCGTGCCAGTTTGGACCCCGTGTACAGATAGTGCTGGCGGATGAGCTCGTGGAGCTCCTTGCGGTAGTTGCTGTCGTCCACCAGATTGATTTCCACCATGTCCATGTTGCAGAAGTAGTCGAAGTTGTGGTACTTGTCCCATACGTAGGCCACACCGCCGCTCATACCGGCGGCGAAATTGCGGCCCGTCTCGCCCAGTACCACCACACGACCGCCCGTCATGTACTCGCAACAGTGGTCGCCCGCGCCCTCGATGACAGCGATGGCACCCGAATTGCGCACACCGAAGCGCTCGCCCACCTTACCGTTGATGTAGAGTTCGCCCGAGGTAGCACCATAGAGGCCGGTATTGCCGGCGATGATGTTGTCCTCTGCCGAGAAATTGCTGCGGATGGGCGGCAGGATAGAGATGCGGCCGCCTGAGAGTCCCTTGGCGAAATAGTCGTTGGCCTCGCCCTCGAGCTTGAAGTCTACGCCTTTGACCAAGAAGGCTCCGAAACTCTGGCCGGCCGAGCCCTTAAACTTCACATTGATGGTCTTGTCTGGCAAAGCCTCCTCGCCATACCGTCCGGCCACCATGCCGCTGAGCATGGTACCCACGGCACGGTCCGTGTTCTTGATGGCGAAATCGAGGTTCACCTCCTCGCCGCGCTCGATGGACTTCTGCGCACCCCGAATCAACTGCTGGTCGAGAATCCCCGACAGGTCGTGCGCCTGATTGACCGTGTGGTAGAGCGTGCAAGCCGAATCCTCGCGATAAAGCATCCTGCGGAAGTCGAGGAGGGCCGTCTTGGCCTGCAGGTCGGGCTGGGCGGCCTCGCGGCGCACCACCAGCTCGGTATGGCCTACTATCTCGTTGAGACTGCGGTAGCCCATCTCGGCCAGATACTCGCGCACTTCCTGTGCCAAGAACGTGAAATAGTTGACCAAGAACTTGTAATGGCCCCGGAAATGGGCACGCAGCGCAGGGTCTTGGGTGGCCACGCCCATCGGACAGGTATTGAGGTTGCACTTGCGCATCATCACACAACCCAGCACGATAAGGGCTGCCGTGCCGAAACTGAACTCCTCGGCGCCAAGCAGGGCCATCATGATGATATCCCTACCCGTCTTGAGCTGGCCGTCGACCTGTAGCCGCACCTGGGCACGCAACCCGTTCTTGACGAGTGTCTGCTGTGCCTCAGAGAGGCCAATCTCGGGCGAGATGCCCGCAAAGCGCATGCTGGAGGCCGGACTTGCGCCCGTACCGCCCTCTGCTCCGGAGATGACGATGAGGTCTGCCTTGGCCTTGGCCACACCGGCGGCGATGGTTCCCACACCGCTCTCGGCCACAAGCTTCACGCTGATGGCAGCCTTGGGGTTCACGTTCTTCAAATCAAAGATGAGCTGCGCCAAGTCCTCGATAGAGTAGATGTCGTGGTGAGGCGGCGGCGATATGAGCGAGATGCCGGGGATGGAATGGCGGGTCTTGGCAATGACCTCGTTGACCTTGAATCCGGGTAACTGGCCTCCCTCGCCGGGCTTGGCTCCCTGGGCCACCTTAATCTGTATCTCCTCGGCATTGACCAGATACTCGGTGGTGACACCGAAACGGCCACTGGCTATCTGCTTGGTCTTCGAGCAGAGGCTGATGCCGTCTATCTCTGAGTGGAAACGCTCGTTGTCCTCGCCACCCTCACCCGTATTGCTGCGGGTGCCGAGATAGTTCATGGCCAAAGCCATCGCCTCGTGCGCCTCTTTGGACAGTGCGCCAAACGACATGGCTCCCGTGACAAAATGCTTGACTATCTGCGCTACTGGTTCCACCTCATCGATGGAGATGGGATTGCGCTTGTAGCCGAAGAAGTCGCGGAGGAAGATGGGCTTCTCCTTGTCGTCGACCAGCCGGGCAAACTTCTTGTAGGTCTCGTAGTTGCCTGTGCGGGTGGCCAACTGCAACGTGGCGATGGTCTCGGGGTTCCACGCATGACTGATACCGTCTCGGCGGTAATGGAACTGCCCCTGGTTGGGCAGGAACTCCATCTTGTCGGCCTGCGCAAAGGCGGCATCGTGCAGACGGATGGCATCGCGGGCGATGGTCTCGAGTCCGATACCGCCCACAGTGCTCACCTCGGTGCCGAAGTAGCGGCGGAGCAGGCTCTCCGAGAGACCGATGCTCTCGAAGATCTTGGCGCCACGGTAGCTACGGATGGTGGAGATACCCATCTTGGCCATGATCTTGTAGAGGCCTTTCTTCACGGCTTTGATATAGTTGGCCTCGGCGGTGGCATAGTCTTCCTGTATCTTGTGGCGTTTTACCAGATCGTCGAGTATGGCATACGTCAGGTAGGGGCAGAGCGCCGATGCGCCGTAGCCCAAGAGCAGGGCGGCGTGCATCACCTCGCGTATCTCGCCGCTCTCCACGATGAGGGCTGTCTGCACGCGCTTGCCCACGCCTATCAGGTAGTGGTGTACGGCGCTCACGGCCAGCAACGAGGGGATGGCGGCGTGGTTCTCGTCCACATCGCGGTCAGAGAGGATGATATAGTTGTAGCCCTCGTCCACGCTGCGGGCAGCTTCCTGGCACAGGCGGTCGAGCGCGGCGCGCAGTCCGGCCTCGCCCTGGGCGGTATCGAAGAGCATGGGCAGCTTGACGGTGTTGAATCCCTTGTAGCGGATGTTGCAGAGTATGTCGAGCTGCGTATTGGTAAGGATGGGATGCGGCAGGCGCACCATCTTGCAGTTGGTCTCGTCGGGATTGAGGATGCCCGTGCCTACCCGTCCGATATATTCGGCCAGACTCATCACCAGATTCTCGCGGATAGAGTCGATGGCAGGGTTGGTCACCTGGGCAAACTGCTGGCGGAAGTAGTTGAAGAAGATCTGCGGACGGTCGCTCAGCACAGCCAGCGGGGTGTCGTTGCCCATCGAGGCGGTAGGCTCCTGCCCCAGGGTACACATCGGCACGATGGTGCCGTCTACATCCTCCTCGCCAAACCCGAACTCTATCTCCTTGCGCATCAGGTCGGGCACACTGTTGTCCACCTTCCTGCCGCTGCGGAGCTTCTCCAACTGGATGCGATGGGTGCTCAGCCACTGGCGGTAAGGATGCTCGCGGGCCAGCTGGTCCTTGATCTCTCCGTCGTAGTAGATCTTGCCTTCCTGCGTGTCGATGAGCAGTATCTTGCCGGGCTGCAACCGCCCCTTCTCGGCAATCTCCGTGGGGTCAAAGTCCATCACGCCCACCTCGCTTGCCACCACCATCGTATCGTTCTTGGTGATGGTGTAGCGGGCGGGGCGCAGACCGTTGCGGTCGAGCATTCCACCGGCAAAACGGCCGTCGCTGAAGAGCAGGGCGGCAGGACCGTCCCACGGTTCCATCAGGATAGAATGGTACTCGTAGAAGGCTTTCAGGTCTTCGCTGATGGGATTCTTGTCGTTGAAGCTCTCGGGCACCATCACCGCCATCGCATGGGGGAGCGACAGGCCGCTCATGACGAAAAACTCGAAGACATTGTCCAGCGAGGCCGAATCGCTCATGCCCGGCTGTATGATGGGCGAAATCTTGCGGATGTCTCCCAACGCCTCGGACGAGAGCACCGACTCGCGGGCCTGCATCCAGCCTCTGTTGCCCCTGATGGTGTTGATCTCGCCATTGTGGCACAACAGACGGAAGGGCTGGGCGAGGCTCCAGGTGGGGAAGGTGTTGGTGGAGAAACGGCTATGCACCAAGGCCAGGCCACTGGTGAAGTAGACATTGGTGAGGTCGGGGAAATACTGGCGCAACTGGAGGCTGGAGAGCATTCCCTTGTACACGATGTTGCGGCTCGACAGCGAGCAGATATAAAACTGCCCCCTCTTGTCTTCGGGTAGATAGCGTGCCTCCCACTCGGCCACCCGTCGCTCTATCTTCTTACGTATTATATATAAGGTGCGCTCAAAGAACGGTTGCTTGTCGTCCGTCACGCCTGTCACGAAGAGCTGCTTGATGGCCGGTTCGGCTGCCAGTGCCATCTCGCCCAGACACTCGGGGCAGGTGGGCACCGTGCGCAGATGCATCAGCGAGAGCCCCTCGCGCTCTATCTCCTCTATCATGATGCTGAGGATGGCCTGCTGTGCCTCCTCCGCCTTGGGGAGGAATACCAGACCCGTGCCATACTTCCCCTTCTCGGGGACAGGAATGCCCTGCAGCAAGATAAACTCGTGCGGAATCTGGAGCATGATGCCCGCTCCATCGCCCGTCTTGTTGTCAGCGCCCTCGGCTCCGCGGTGGCGCATATTCTCAAGCACCTTCAGGGCATTGTCCACCAGTTCATGGCTCTTGTTGCCATGTATGTTGACAATCATACCCACGCCACAGGCGTCGTGCTCATAATCCGATTGGTACAGTCCTTTATTCATTCTATGCTTTTAAAGGGTTCAAAAAAATCTCTTTCTCCATTTCATATTGCTTGCAAAATTACAAAAATCCTTGCAATCTGATAAACAAAGCACCACATTTACTGACAAGAATTTACTACAGATCGCCGATTTAAAACTATCCGTCACCCATGTCCACATTTTTCGTTATCATTTGCAAAGAATCAAGCCGCACAACTTACAATTTGTTGTTTTGTAAAGAAAAGTTGATAATTGCCTATGGGGATGGGGGTGTATTGCCTACCAACGACACACAACATCGGCACGTAGGAATACACCTCGGTGCACTGCTGTCCGCGGAGGGAGGCGTTAACAAGTATATAACTAAAAGGAAAAACCATAGGGCATAAAAAAAGGGAGAAAGCTGCAGACTTTCACAAGCCCAAAGTCGCTTTCTCCCGCTCCTACAATAAGACTAATTAGCAAATTTACAGATAATTTGTTCTGTGTAGATATAGACTGCAAGTAGTATTCTACATAATGACTTCTTTCTTTGGTTGTTTAATATAACATGTATTATATGAGTGGATGTTTAACTATATGATTTGTGAATCGAAATGGATATGATAGTCGCACCATCTCCTTGCTGTCCGTGACACTCATCACCTGCAACTCGTTGTAGCATCCTTACTGTATGAAGTTCTGGTAGGCATCCGACCGCCGGATCACTGCTGGTCCTCCGCCTTGTCATCTTGCCTGTTTTCGGGGGCTGCCAGCACGGGCTGGTCCTCATGGATGACATCCTTGAGCAGACGGGCGGGCTTGGGCAACACGGTCACAAAGTAGGCACGGAGCGAGTCGTTGCGGCCATCGGTATAGTTGATCAATACCGAGTCGCCCTTGAGCGCCATACCGTTGTTAAACTTAGCCCTGTCCAGATTTACGAGATAGCTTTCCTCTCCCTGGCTCACGGTCAGGCTGATCAGCGTGTCGCCATGTATCTCCATCTCCGAAACCATTGCACGCATCTGCTTCAGCTCTTTTTTGCCTCCACAGCTCGTCAGTACAGCCAACATGCCACAGGCAAACAAGCCCAATGTAATGATTGATTTTTTCATCGTTTCGTTTGAAGAAAAGGGAGGATGTGCACACGATGCACACCCTCCACATTTTTTTAGTTTATGAATAGCTGAGATTCACTTATCTCTTCTTAACTGTAACTGTAAGTGCAGGATTATTACCAATAACATTCTTATGTCCAAATGCATCGTAGGTTGTAATTACAAGCTTACATGTTACATTACCAGATGGGTTGGTAGAATTTGAGTTTGGAACAAGCTCAAACTTCTTATCTGATGTGTTAACCGTCACAGAGAAGTATTCGTCTTCTGTACCATTAGGACTAATCAGGTGAGCCTCAACTTGCTTTGAGAACACTTCGGTTCCATTGATCCAATTGTCAGCATCCAGTGTGTAGTCATACCACTTACCGGCAGCGTTGTAAGCGCCATCATAGGTGCTTGCAGCAATAATCTTATCAAAAGGAATTGCGAAGTCAGCTACAGCATATACAGGCTCTGCTTTATAATTAGCTGCCCACTTATAGTTCATTACAGAAGGAGCTACCGGACAGCCAAATATTGTTTTGTTGGTTTCCAGATTAAGTGTTACTACCCAATCCTTCGCAGCATTCCATTCGCCATTAGTTCTGGTCAAACTAATCTTATCGTATGTATATTTACATGTTGTTGCGTGCTCTGTCGTATTGTCTACGAACTCACGGGCTACTTCAACATCGTAATTATTAGTTGCACCATAACCAACAGTGTAAGCTACAAGATTACCAGCTCCGTCACGGGCAGCATCAGCAAACTCCCATGTAAAGAAGTTGTCGTCCAGACCATTTACAGCGCTCGTAAGATTGTTCTGACCTTTAGTCGCAACAGCATTCCAACCATTATTAGGTGTAAGATAAGCAGTGAATACATTATTCTTAACCTGATTGGTCTTGTAAGCAGCACCATACGGATCTGTTGTAGGCATCTTCTTCGTTACGTTGATAACGAGCTCGTTCACCTTCTTAGCTACGGTGTTGTTGCTCTCCTCAGCTGTCATGACAACCTTGAATGTCTGACCATCCTCAAAGTATTTAGCCTGGTTCAGAGTAACCAATACATACTTGGCATCCTTCCAGTCAGCAGCATACTGCCAGTTGCCAGCAGAGTTCTTCTGATTGCTCTTCAACAGACGGCAGTTAATCTTAGCTGTACTCAAACTGCGCTGCTGATAGAGGTCTGCAAAGTCTTCCCAATCGAAAGTCATATTACGATTGACAGTAGAAGCCTTGAATGCAGCATTAGGAATAGGAACTACCTCACAGCTTGCATTTGCACCAACCTTAGCAGTTACATCAACGTCTACAGTTGCGCTAACCACATCATTGTTAACCTGTACATAGAAAGCCTTACCATCCGGATCGAGGAGTGTACCATCGCAGTTGACAGCGAAGACGCGGATACCGATGATATCGCTCTTGGCACGCTCGTCAGAAATGATAATGTTCAAATCCTCACCAGCCTTAACGACCTTGTTCAAACCAGAGATAGCATAGTCTTCCCAGATATTCCACTCAGAGGGAGCAGACTCGATAGCATAGTCCTTGTCAAGAACAGCATAGAAATAAGCAGCCTCAGGATTCTGAAGTTTTACAGTGAAAGGTACACCACACTCAACCTTGAGCAGATCACCCGTTGTTGCGCGAGCATCAGCAAGATCCTGCTTTACAGTGCTTGTTGACATGGCAGCATAGGGAGTATTCTTCCATGCATACTCATGGACATCATTGTTGACGATACCATTCTCAGCCAGAGCATAAGTCTTAGTAGCATTGGCAGCCACGCGGTTCTTCAATGTAGCAACATCCTTGTCATTAACTGTGAATGACAATGCGTTTGCAGGCGTATAGGCAGCCTTCTTCATGGTCAATTCGAAAGAAGAAGCTACAAAGCGGTCAGAATTGTTATCAACGGTATTGTTCAGTGCTACAGCGAAGAGAACCTGCTCGTGTACACCATTATTGGTTGTATAGTCTGTATAGCAAGCTCTTTCGAACGCATCAAGGTCAGCATCAGCCTTCAGAGCGAAGCCCAGTTTCCAAAGTCCGCTATTCAACTGGGTTCCTCTGGTAAGGAGCATATCTCCAACCGGCTCTAAGCTTGTAAGTGTAATGAAGTCGTCCAAGCTCTCACCCTTAGAGTTGATAACATGAAGCATGAACTTTGAGAAATCGACATTTGAAGGATTCACACGGATAATCACGCCCTGCTCGGGAGTAATGGCATCACCCTCTACAAATGCCTGGAGAGGAGCTGCAGCAGTATAAGCCTCATTGTCACCGAAAGTAGCTGTTGCGGCTACATTACCATAGTACAGCGTCAGATCGGGATTTGTGAAAGTTGTAACAGTACCGTTATAGCTACCAACCAGCTCTATGTTTGTAACCATAGCAAACAGTGTGTCGAATACCTTCTGGTAAGCCTCAACGGTCGTCTTCAGCGCACCCAGCTCTTGCTTGGTAGCAGCATTGTTAATCTGTGACTTCAACGTGGGGATCTCGTCGGTCATAGCCTTCAGCTGACCAATCTGGGTGTTGATGCTACCAATCTGAGACAGCGCGCTTTCAGCCTTGGTAAGAGCGCTTACAGCTGTGCTGTTGTCGGAAGCCGTCTTAGCCAGCTGGAATGCCTCGTTAGCCTTTGCCATAGCGTCGTCGGCAGCCTTCTGAGCCTTGGCAGCAGCTTCCTTGGCAGCAGCGGCATCGTTGGCAGCAGCATCAGCGCTACCCTGGGCCTTGTCGGCAGAGCCCTGGGCACCGTTAGCCAAAGCCTCAGCCTTAGCAGCAGCCTTACCGGCCTCTTCTGCAGTCTTGGCCACTTCGTCTACAGAACCCTGCAGCTTGGTGATGTCGGTACCGGCCTGGTTGGCCTTAGCCAAAGCATCGTTAGCAGTAGTCTGTACAGAAGACAGAGAGGCTGTCAGAGAAGACAGCTGGCCATTAACGCTTGTCTCCAGACTTGTCAGCTTGCTGAGCAAGTCTGTCTGATCCAGCCTCAAGCTGTCAATGTCATCATCGTAATCCTTACAGGACACGAACAAGCTCGATACGGCAAGCGTCAATGCCATAAAGAGCAGTGGACTAAAGATTTTTTTCTTCATTTGATTAAACATTAAATAAAACATTAAATTAGATATAACATAAGTATTTATCGTACGTCTCACTCATCTCTTACTAAGAGATAGGCAGTTATTTCGGTGCAAAAATAGACATAATTTTAGTAATAAGCAAATTATTTACGCTTTTTTTTAGGCAAAAAAGAGAAAAACATGATTTAAAACATGTTTCCAAAGCGGTTGCGCAACGCTTGCAGGCCTCGGTTTGCGGCGAAAACGCCTATCTCTTAGTAAGAGATGGGCTTTTTTGTGTTCCCGATTAGTGCTTATCCAGCCATTGCGCAGGCGTTGTGCCGCATTTTCCACACTTTATCACCGCATTTGTAGACCGTATCGCATTTGGTGTACGCGCGTATTCCATATGCGGTACGCGCGTACGGCATTTGCGATACGGCCGTACTCCATTTGCCGTACGGTCTGTATATGGGGTAAATGGGGCGGGGAAATGGGGCATTGGCACCGACTGTTGGCGTAAACAACGTGGGCTGTGTCCCCACGGGCAGTACATATCATCTGACAAACAGGTACACACCTTGGCGCGTCCACGGAGGGAGGCGTCAACAAGTATATAACTAAGAGGAAAAACCATAGGAAATAAAAGCCCGGAGGGCTGTACGAATAGTAACCGGTGGCACCGCCACCGGAAAATGGCATCACCTCTACTCATTGCCTGGAAGGCAATACATCATCAACCATGAAGTACAGCCTTACAGGCTATTGTGCGTAGGTTGCATATCGCCCACGGGCGTTGCCCGCGGTTACTCATTGTATAGCCCTATGGGCTGTCAAGCCCCAAGGGGGCGACATACTACAGCACAGGGTGTGAACCCTGTGAACCAAAGGGGACATACACCCTGCGAGTCCTGTAAGGACGACATAATACCTTGCTGACTTTTTTATGTCGTCCTTACAGGACTCACGGCTGTTCTGGGGGCTCCTATCATACACAGGGTTTGCACCCTGTGCTATCCTATGTCGCCCCTTCGGGGCTCGCTGCCTCTTTTTTTTGCCCACACCGCCACCTGCTATCCCACTGATCTATCCACACTCGCTGCTGGGCGGACGCACCGAGGTGCGTCCCTACAGAGGGGATGGGGTTTACTCTTGCCCCTGGGAGTCTATATTTATATAAGGTGTATGGTTGCTCCTTGCCACTGCCACATGAAAAAAGGGGAATGATTTTTTTGCTTTTTCCGTTAATTATCCGATTTTTTACCTATCTTTGCAGAAGTTGGGCGGCGCTTCGGTGATTTAGAACCGATTTCTATTGCCCAATAATTGTCATAATGAATATACACCAAAAACCTAAATGAATATATGAAGATTACCAAGATTTTATGCTTCGCATGGTTGGCGACTGTGCTCCCCGCCCAGTTGCATGCCCAAGACGACAGCTTCGACCTCTCTTCACAGCGTGGAGAAAAGCAAGAGGTAAACAAGATTCCCGGCAAGAAGATTGACCACAAGGGACTCATCATCAATCCTACTCCCCACGAACTGACCTTGGATGACCAGCAACGGCTGAGCATAGGCGAAGGCGTGGTGCTGAAAGACAAGCAAGGCAAGTTTGCCGGTGACGTAAGTTTCTTGCGTATCGCCAAGAAAGCGCCTTACAAGCTTACCATCGACTTCGGCACCAAGGTGGCAGCCAAAGCGGGCGTGAAAGAGGTATCAGGTGCCTACCGCCTGACGGTGGACAAGAAGGGTGTCAACATCACGGGCTACGATGAGCGTGGTACCTACTACGGCCTGCAGACGCTGAAGCAGGTGATGGAATCGAAGAAATATGCCCAGACACTGCCGTACATGACGGTAAACGACTGGCCCGACCTGCCGCTGCGCGGCGTGGTGGAAGGTTTCTACGGCAACCCTTGGTCGCACCAGGTACGCCTGTCGCTCATCGACTTCTATGGCCGCCACAAGATGAATGTATATGTGTACGGCCCCAAGGACGACCCCTACCACAGCAGTCCACACTGGCGCAAGGCTTACCCCGAGAAGGAAGCCCAGAACATACGCGAACTGGTACAGGCATGCCGCAAGAACAGGGTAGACTTTGTATGGGCCATCCACCCGGGCAAGGATATCAAGTGGAACGAGGAAGACTACGGCAATCTGGTACACAAGTTTAACCTGATGTACGACCTCGGCGTGCGCTCGTTCGCCATCCACTTCGACGACATCGACGGCGAAGGCACCAACCCCGTGAAGCAGGTAGACCTGCTCAACCGCCTGACACGCGAGTTTGTCAAGGCCAAGGGCGATGTGGCTCCCCTGGTCGTGTGCCCCACCGACTACTCGCAGCTCTGGGCCAACCCCAAACCTACGGGTAGCCTGGCCATCTACGGCAACACGCTGGACCCGGAAATCAACGTGTTCTGGACCGGCGAGGTGGTATGCAGCGACTTGACCAAGGCGTCGCTCGACTTTGTCAACACCCGCATCAAGCGTCCGGCCTACTATTGGTGGAACTTCCCTGTGACAGACTATGCCCGCCACATCATCATGCAGGGTCCCTCGTATGGTCTCGACACCAAGTTGACCAACAAGGACCTCTGCGGTGTGCTCAGCAACCCGATGGAGCACGGCGAGGCTTCGAAACTGGCTCTCTACGGTGTGGCCGACTACAACTGGAACATTGCCGACTACAACCCCATCGACAACTGGGAGCGTGGTCTGGTGGAACTCACCCCCGAGGCAGCCGACGCTTACCGTACCTTCGCCATCCACTCTTGCGACACAGAGACCGGCTACCGCCGTATCGAGTCGTGGGAGACCGACGCATTCCGCATTGGCCACTACACCCAAGCACAGTACGACGCGCTGAAACGCGAGTTTGACAAGATTGCCCGCGTACCACAGATGATGGAGCGCGACTGCAAGAACCAGCTGTTGATCACCGAGTTGCGCCCGTGGCTGAAAGAATTCGGCAAACTGGGACAGCGCGGCAGCCGCACACTGGAGCTGCTCAAGCTCTATGAGGCCGGCAACCACGCCGCTTTCTGGAAAGGCTACGTGGCCAACGCCATGAGTGCCGAAGACCGCGCCGCCTACGAGGCCCACAAGATGGGCACGATGGTGCTGCAGCCGTTCTACGAGAACGCAATGGACGACATGGGCACCGGATTCTACAAGCAACTGACGGGCGAGCTGCCCGACTTCTACCGCGGCATAGGCACCTACGCCACCCTGCGCACCACCCAGAGCAAGCTGATGCTCGACGGCAATCCCGCCACCTACTACCACTCGGGGGCCTCACAGGCCAAGGGCCACTGGGCAGGTATCGACCTGGGCAGGGTAAAGGAAGTAAAGGAAGTGAAGGTGCTGCAAGGACGCAACTCGAAGGATGACGTGGACTATTTCGACAACGTGATTCTGGAATACTCTGCCGACGGCAAGGCTTGGAACGCACTCACCGGCGAACTGGCCAAGACCTACGAGGTATGCTGGAAGGGCGAACCCGTACAGGCCCGCTACCTGCGTATACGCAAACTGGAGTCGAAGAAGAGCAACTGGCTGGCTATCCGCGAGTTTATTGTCAACCCCACCACTCCCGAGAGCGTAGGCTTCAAGGTAGAGGCTACCGATGTAGAGGGCGCTATGGCCGCCTTTGACCACAATCCCTGCACGGTCTACAGCAACAATGGCAAACTGGGCTTCGAAGTGACTCCGGGCACCCACAGCTACACGCTGTTGCTCAAGCCGGCAGGCGCGCTGACCGCCACCCAATACGATGCCAAGGGCAACGTGGTGGGCACCCAAAACATCGACCAGCCCTTCTACCAGTTAGAGGTGGCTGCCAAGGCTGCCAAAGTGGTGCTGGAAGGCAAGACAGAGGTGTTTGAGATTATCCCACGGTCGTAACCGACAATAACAACTGGTGAGGAGCAGGCAGCGCGTGCATCGCTGGGGCAACGCCCCACACGGCACCGGGGCTTGCTCCTCACTGCATATTTATAACTTAATATATCTATCATGCAAATTTCCGAACAACGAAGTAGCATGCTGCACGGCATCCTGCTCATGGCGCTCTTCGCCTGCGCCGCCTTCTACATCGGCGACATGGACTTCGTAAAAAGCCTGTCGCTCAGTCCGATGATTGTCGGCATTATCCTCGGCATGCTCTATGCCAACAGTCTGCGCAACCATCTGCCCGAAACTTGGACACCGGGCATCGCTTTCTGCTCCAAGCGCATCCTGCGTCTGGGTATCATCCTCTACGGATTCAGGCTCACCTTCCAGGACATCACGGCCGTGGGACTGCCCGCCGTGTGCATAGACGCTATCGTGGTGACAGCCACTATCCTGATAGGCATCGGCGTGGGACGGCTGCTCAAGATGGACCGTGGCATAGCCCTGCTGGCCTCGGTGGGAAGCGCCATCTGTGGTGCAGCAGCCATCCTCGGCACCGAGTCGGCCATCAAGGTGAAGCCCTATAAGACAGCCGTAGCCGTGGCTACAGTGGTCATCTTCGGTACGCTGGCCATGTTTGTCTACCCCATGCTCTACAAGGCGGGTGTCTTCGAGCTCACACCGGGCGAGATGGGCATCTTCACGGGCTCCACGGTACACGAGGTGGCCCATGTGGTGGGTGCCGGCAACGCTATGGGCAAGGAGGTGTCAGACTCGGCCATCATCGTCAAGATGATCCGTGTGATGATGCTGGTGCCCGTGCTGCTCGTCATCAGTTGGGATGTGGCCCGTCAGGCGCGCCGCCATCCCGAGAACGACGAGATGGGCCGCGGAAAGATCCAGATACCCTGGTTTGCCCTCCTCTTCCTCGCCGTCATCTGTTTCAACAGCCTCAACTTGCTGCCCGAGGGTGTGGTGAGCTTCATCAACACCCTGTGCACGTTCCTGCTCACAATGGCCATGACGGCGCTGGGTGCCGAGACAAGCATCGAGAAGTTTAAGAAGGCTGGTGCCAAGCCTTTTGCCTTGGCTGCCATCCTCTTCGTATGGCTCATCGGAGCCGGGTATCTCATGGCGAAGTACTTGGTGCCTCTCTTCTGAGGACACCAAATAGTGGGACAAGATCTATTAGAAACTAAGAAATCGGTCATTAGGAATCGTCCTTACATTTCCTAATGACCGATTTTTTAGTTCGTTGCCATTCCTTCCGTGGCCGCCCGCATCACTTGATGTCGTATCCCGGAGCGGTGCAGTCTTCTACATGCTCCAGACACACGGGCTTGTTGTTAGGATGGAAAGCGGGATAATCGTTGTTCTTCACCACCTTATTGTTCTCGAAGCGCAGTCCGTGAGTGGACTTGGCATAGAGCAGCGGATGGTCGAAAGTCTCAAAGATATTGTCGGTAATGACAATCGCATCGTGCTTGCCACCGTGGAAACAGGCCGTCTGGCTCTTGATGTCGGGAATCTCGGGATAGATGGAGATGACGGCATTGGTAAACTGGAAGAGGCAGGTCAAGGCATTGACAAAACGATTCTTGCGAATGACGAGATCGCGCACGGCACCACTCTCAAACCATCCATTGCAGTCGCCGCAGAGCACGATGGCCGAGCCCGATGTGTGGTCGAAGAGATTGCGCTCGCAGACGGTGCGCAAGGGCGAGCTGAACAGCGCGCCACGGGCACGATTGTTGCGGACAATGTTGTCGGCGAAGTAGACTTCCGGAGTCCAATCCATATCCTCCGCGCCATAGCGGCCTCCGCCGACCACCTCTTCGGGCACCTGTTCGTCAAAGCTGACGACAAACTCCTTGCAGCCAAGGACCGTAGTGCGGTCAGCCGGTTTAATCGATGCGATGTGGCAGGCCACACCCACGTCCTGCATGCGCTTGGCATCGACAAATCGCACCTTGTCGCCCACGTCTCCCCAGGCAAAGCCCCACGACTGGTTATGTCCGTAGGCCAAACGCAGGGTGTGGCTGTCGATGCGCTCCATCACTTTCAGATAGATGCCATGCACGTTGATGGCATCGTCCATCATTCCCTCATACAGACCGCCTACCGAAGTAATGACACCCCGGCACTGGGAGAAGTGGGTGGCATCGGCTTGGGTGGTGAAGTAGCGAGGATCGTCGGCTCCACGAAGACAAACGCCAAACTTGCTGAGCTTGATATTGTTGCAACGCTGCGCCAGCAGTCCCATGCCCTCGGCATAGTGTACCTTCACCTCGCTGATGTCGGTGTCTTCATCATCGGCAAGGAAAATGCCGGGAGCCGGACGATGGTAAGAGCGCAGGGCGACGATAGTGGTGGGCACCAGGCGGGTGTCGCGCCAGTGGGGAGCCACATAGATATCATCGGCGATGCGGCGCACCTCATTGAGATTGGCACCGATGTCGGAGGTACGGTACACGATGTGCCGGGTCTTCTTCTCGAAGGCGATTCCGCCAAAGGGCACATGTGTCCAGCCGTCGCCGTAAGCCTCGAAGTGTCCCTTGTCATTGATACGGTGACGCACCCACGGAGCCACGCGGAAAGTGATGCCGCTGGTGGTGTCGCTACGCAACACCTCTATTTGCGTAATGTGGGGATTGTCGAAGTCGATGGCAAACCCTTTCAGCGTACACCGGCGGCTCTCTGTGAGCGCCACGGGGAGCATGCGGCCATGACAGATAAACTGTGCGCCGTTGCCCTGCAGCGTCAGGTTGCTCCATCCCTTGAGGCGGATGCCCACTCGCTTGGGCTGGTCTTGGTCGTGGTTAGAGATATACATTTCTTCGGGCATCGCGTCGTCTGCATACAGGTGGTATTCGGCACCCTTCTGCAGTTTGATTACCACCTCGTCTGACGGTCCGGCAATCTGCCGGAGACTGTCTAAGAGATGACGCAACTGGGAACAGAACTGCTTGTTGTCAGCGCCCGGCTGGATGCCATATGCCGGATTGGCCAGCGACACCGTGATACGGCGCGCCTGCAGCGATGCCGGGCAGCCAAGTGCCAACAGGCATAGGCACAGCACCAATCGATGTGTGCGCTTTCGGATAACTCTTGTCATTGTTTGTCGGGTTATAGGTTTATTCTTCAATATTATTGGTAGCATCATACATGCTTTTAAAAACATGCCCTGCAGCACCTTTTGCCCTTCGGGGCGGCACTGCAGGGCTGTGATGGCTACATAGTGTCTACTTCAGCGGAATGAGCCAGAACGTGAACGTATAGTCCTGATAGGGCACACGGTAGGGCTTGATGGCCTCGGCCTTGCGCGACCACGAGTCTACACCGCCCACACCTGTCTGCACCTTGTCCACACACAGTTCGGTAAACTGCGACTTGGGCACCTGCTCACTGTGACGCTGCTGCTTGGCCTCGCCCTCGTCAAGGTCTGCAATGCTGTAATGCAGTGCCGAAGCAGAGAAGGGAGCATCGGCCACGATACGGAAGCCTGCCCCGGAGGCATTGGTCTGGTTCCACCAGCGTATGCCTGTCTTGGTACCCGACTCCTGGGGACGGATGTAGGGGAAGAACTGCTCATCTGCCGTCTGGCTATAGATGCCTATATTCTGCGAAGTGCACCTGTCGGAATAGTTCTCGATGGGGCCATGCCCGTAAAATTCGGTCTTGTCCATGTCGTAGGGCAACTCCAGTCTCATACCGAAGCGGAAGAGGTTGCTCACCTTGGCCGTCGGGTCGGTGGTCATCTGCTCCGTCACCTTCAGTTGTCCATCTTTGGCCACGCTGTAAGTGAGCATCAGACGCGCCTTCACGTCGGGCATCTCGTAAGTGGCCACCACCTGCGCGCCCGTCTTGGTCTTCACGCCCTGCAGGGAGAGCAGGCGGATGGCCGGATTGCGCCACGCCTTGTAGCGCTTTTGCAGGCCGGCACCCATATCGTTGTCGGTCACAGCCCGCCAAAAGTTAGGTTTCAGCGTGCCACCGTTGCCCAGCATCGATGTACCGTTGACCACATACGTGCAGAGATAGCCCGTGGCGCGGTCGAATGCCAGCGTGAAGTTGCCGCCGCTCACCGTGAGGGGCGCATCCTTCTTGTCTGCCATCTTCACCTTGCCTGTTGGCACGTCGCTGCCCACAAATCCGTCGGCACGCCGGGGCACATCGGCAAACTGATAGCTGCGGATGGGCAGCTGCGCGTAGGCCATCGTCTGTCCGGCCTCAATGAGTGGCTCTGCCTTCTTGGTCTGGAAGTAGACATTGAGCAGCACTTCGGCTTTGGCATCAATGCCTTCGAGTTTGTAAGGCAAGGTATATTCCACCGTCTGCTGCGGTGCCACATCGAGCTCGGCTATCTCCCCTTGCTGCACGGTCTTGCCATCCACCACGAGTGCCCACACCAGTTTGTAGTTAGCGATGTCGCGGAAGAAGTACTCGTTGTACACGCTTATCTTTCCAGCCTTCAGGTCTACCGCCTTGGCCCACACGCTCTGATGCTGGTAGCCCACCTCGTAGGCATGCGGATTGAGCTGGCGGTCGGGACCTATGAAACCGTTGCTATTGAAGTTCTTGTCATCATCACTGTCCCAGTCGTTATAGTCTCCGGCATAGGTATAGATGGCGCGTCCCTGCGCATCCTTGCCATGCAGTGCCTGGTCCACGAAATCCCAGATGAAGCCTCCCTGATATTTGGGATACTTCCTGATGAGGTCCCAATACTCCTTGAAACCGCCCTGCGAGTTGCCCATAGCGTGGGCATACTCACACTGTATGAAGGGTTTCTGGCAGTTGGGCTTGTTGCTGCGACAGTAAGCCTCGGCCCCCGCGTAATCCTCGTACATGGGGCAATAGAGATCGGAGTCGAAGTTCCACGAGCCGCGCTCCCAGTGTACGGGACGCGACGGGTCCTGACTCTTGATCCAGCGATAGGTAGCCTCGAAGTTGGGGCCGTCGATGGTCTCGTTGCCCATCGACCAGAAGATAACACTCGGGTGATTGAAGTAGAAGCCCACATTGTGCTGGTTGCGCTCCATGATCTGCTTGGCAAACTGTGGGGTGAAGCTCACCGCCGTCGAGTCGTAGCCGAAACCGTGGCTCTCCTGGTTCGACTCCGAGATGAGGTACAGACCATACTCGTCGCAGAGGTCGTACCAGCGCGGGTCGTTGGGATAGTGGCATGTGCGCACGGCATTGATGTTGAGCCGCTTCATCAGCTTGATATCCTCTATCATGCGCTCGCGGCTCACATTGTAGCCCCCGTCGGGGTCCATCTCGTGGCGGTTGGCTCCCTTGAAGAGTACAGGCTGGCCGTTGATGAGCACCTGCGAGTTCTTGATTTCTATCTTCCTGAATCCCACCTTCTGCGGAATCACCTCCACCACACGGTCACCCTGCTTGACAGTAGCCACGAGGGTGAAGAGATAGGGAGTCTCAGCCGTCCACCTCTTCACATTGCGCACCGTGAAGCGAATATTGCCGAGGCTGTGTTTCTGAAAGTCGGCCGTAGTCTTGGCCACCGCCACGCCATTGGCGTTGAGCAGCTGCAGGTCCACCACCGGGCGTCCTTCCACGTCCATCTTCACCTCCAGCGTACCGTCCTTGTAGCCATTGGTCAGGTCGGGGGTGATGCGTATATTGTTCACATGCACCTTCTGGTCACGGGCATAGAGATAACACTCGCGTGCCACGCCGCTGAGCCGCCAGAAGTCCTGATCCTCCGAGTAGCTGCCGTCGCACCAGCGGAAACTCTGGAAGGCAATGAGGTTGTCTCCGGGCTTCACATAGGGAGTGATATCAAACTCGGCAGCCACCTTCGAGTCTTCCGCATAGCCCACAAACTGTCCGTTCACATAGAGGTAGATATTGGAAGTGACCGAACCGAAGTGGGCGATGACCTGCCGTCCGTCCCAGTCGGCAGGCAACTTGATTACACGGCGGTAAGAGCCCACATGGTTGTGCTCGTTGGGCACATAGGGTGGATTGTTCTTGAAGTGCCCACGCCACGCAAACCCCACATTCACATACACCGGGTCGCCATATCCGTTAAGTTCCCAGTTGGCAGGCACATTGAGTGTCTTCCAGGCCGAATCGTCCAGATCGGTCTTGTAGAAGTCTGTAGGCCGCTGGTCGGCATTCTCTACAAACTTAAACTTCCACGCGCCCTCGAGAGACAGGTAGTTGGCCGACCGGTTCATGTTCCCGGCCAACGCCTTGTCCAACGATTCGTATGCGAAAAAAGTGGTATGCACCGGAAACCGGTTCACCTCATTCACTTGCTGGTCCTGCCACTCCGTGTAGGAGGGGACAGCCACATCGGCAGCCGAAGCAGTCATGGCAATGGCTGCGGCCACCATCAAAAGAGTCTTTTTCATGTGAATCGTATTATGTTAGTAATTAATATTTCTTTTATTCTTGCAAAAGTAGCGAAAATAAGCGTAACTTTGCAACAAATAATGTTAAGAAATGAATAATCCCCTCTCCCCCAAGCAATATCCCGGCTTGATGGCCGGCAAGAAGATCATGTACATCCACGGTTTCATGTCGTCTGCCCAGAGCGGCACCGTCGACATCCTGCGCCGCATGCTCCCCGACGCCACCATCGTGGCCGAAGACATCCCCCTGCATCCCGCCGAGGCGATGGCGATGCTGCGCGACATGGCCCAGCGCGAGCAACCCGACCTCATCATCGGCACCTCAATGGGCGGCATGTACGCCGAGATGCTCTATGGTTACGACCGCATCCTCGTCAATCCGGCCTTCGAGATGGGCAAGAGCCCGTCGCAGAGCAGCATGACCGGCAAACAGGTGTACCAGAACCCGCGCAAGGACGGAGAAATGGAGGTGGTGGTGACCAAAGCGCTGGTCAAGGAGTATGCCGACATCACCACCCATTGCTTTGCCGCCGTCACCCCCGACGAGCAGCGCCGCGTCTTCGGGCTCTTCGGCGACTGCGACCCCGTCGTGCATACCTTCGACCTCTTCTGCAGCCACTATCCGCAGGCCATCCCCTTCCACGGCGAGCACAGGCTCATCGAGCGCGTCGTCCAGCACTATCTCATCCCCGTCATCCGGTGGATAGACGACCGCCAGGAGCAGCGCGAGCGCCCCATCGTCTACCTGCACACCGACACGCTGGCCGACCGATACGGCCATCCTGCATCGAGCATGCACAAGGCATACGAGCTACTCATCGAGCGCTACAACGTCTATCTGGTCTCCCCGGCTCCCTCCAACCATCCCGAGGCCATCACCGCCACGGGTGCATGGATAACCGAGCACCTCTCTGCCCCGTCGTGGGGGCACGTGGTCTACACCAACCAGCCCCACCTGCTCTATGGCGACTTCCTGGTGTCGCCCGAACCCTGCCCCGACTTCATGGGCACCACCCTCCATTACGGCAGCGACAAGTTCAAGACGTGGGAAGACCTTATCGAATACTTTTCACTAATTAACAATTCATAATTGGCTTCGCCTCACTCCGTTTCGCTATTCATACCCTTACCAGTGATGAAAAGATACGCCGATTCTTCTGCGGCCACGGCCGATGCCTGCTACCGCCGCATGGTCGCTTTGGCCGACACCGCCGATGCCTCACCCGACACGGTGACACAGCAACTGCATGCCCTGCTGGCAGAGGTGTGCCACGTGGGGGTGAAAGATACCGAGATGGCCTTTGGCAACCTGTTTTCCCAGACGGCCTACCTGTGTCGGCGGCACGGTATCAGCAAGGCAGACACGCTGGCCATACAGCGCATGCGCCGACGCTCCAACCATGCGGAGCCTGACGCGATGGCGCAATGGCGCTACGACCTGAGGGCGCTAGCCACGCTCACGGCGGCGGTCACGGGCTGCGACGTGCCTGACTATCTGCGGCGGAGGCTCCCGTCTGACCATCCACCCACGGAGCCCACGCCCCACATAGACTGCCGATGCCTGCGCTGCATAGTGCGCGAAAAGCAGGGGGAGGCGCTGCTCCATGCCGAGGCCGACACCGACGGCGGCAACCAACGGGTGCTGGTGGACCTCACGGGGCACGAGTACCTGTTGCCGCTGCTGCACGAGGGCATGCAACTGAACCTGATAGACTGTGCCATAGGCGACCGTATAGTACCCCGGATGGTGGTGGTGGAACCCGACTATCTGGTGGACATCAGCGCGGTGGCTCGCTGCTTTACCGACTACGGGCACCATCCGCTGGCCTACACGGTGGGCAAGATGGAGGGGGCAGCACTGTCTCAGGCCATCCTGTTGGGTAACTTTGCGGGACGCGCGCTGGACGACATCATCTACCACGGCGAGGACTACGACTGGCGCGACACGCTCTGGTCCAGTTTCCGTGAGCGCGCCTTGGAATACTGCTCCTGCCCCGACCTGAACAGGAAGGAGGATTTTAAGACGGCAGCGCTGCGGCAGACGGACAATCTGCGACACATCGTGCGCGCACTCTTCGATGCCAAGGCGCCGCGCGGCAGCCATGCGCCCACGGCCTACGACCGCTCCAAGGCGATACTGGAGCCCACCTTTGTCTGCGAACAGTTGGGACTGCAGGGGCGTATAGACCTGATGACGACCGACATGCGACTGCTGGCCGAACAAAAGTCGGGCACCAACTACCATATACAGTCTGGGCATCCGGGGGCGCACGGCTCATTCCAGAAAGAGGACCACTATGTGCAGCTGCTGCTCTACGCGGGGGTACTGGAGCGCAACTTTCCACAACTGCGGGGGCGCTCAGACATCTATCTCATCTACTCCAAGTATCCGCTACCCGGCGGACTGGTGGCCATGAACCGCTACGGAGCGCTCCTGCACGAGGCACTGCGGCTCCGCAACCGCATCGTGGCCACAGACTACGATATCGCGCGCCACGGATTCGGTCCGGTGGCCGACACGCTCCATCCCGATGTGCTCTTGGAGAACCCGGCAGCCCAACCGTTCTATCTGCGCTACATCCGCCCACGGTTGGAGGAGACGCTCAGGCCGCTCCATACGGACGATGCCGTGGCCCATGCCTATCTCATGCGCATGCTCACCTTTGTCTACCGCGAGCATCTGGCTGCCAAGGTGGGCAGCCATGAGGGACAGACCGCCTGCATGGCCGACCTGTGGAACATGCCGATGGCCATGAAGCAGGAGACGGGCAACCTGTTTGTAGGCCTGCGCATCATCGACAAGGCCAAGAGCCGGCCGCAAGGGGGCTACAACCAGATTACCCTGCACGTGCCCGACCAGGGAGAGGACTTCCTGCCCAACTTCAGGCAGGGCGACATGGTCTATCTTTACGCCTACGAGGGCGAACCCGACGTGCGCCGGGCCATCCTGTACCGCGGCAGTCTGGCCGACATCCGGTCGGGACAGCTGGTCATCCATCTGAACGACGGACAGCAGAATGCCGACATCATGACCGACGGATGCTACGCGGTGGAGCATGCCGGGAGCGATGCCATGCACACGGCCGCCATCCGTAGCCTGTGTACGCTCATGCGGGCTCCCCAGTCCTGCCGCGACCTGCTGCTGGGGCAGCGCGCTCCAGAGGCCGACCCATCGCTCACACTCACGCGCAGCTATCATCCCCACTACGACGAGATTGTCCTGCAGGCCAAGCAGGCGCAAGACTACTACCTGCTGGTGGGGCCGCCGGGCACGGGCAAGACCTCGATGGCGCTGCGCTTCATGGTGCAAGAGACGCTGGCAGAGGCGGGCACATCGGTGCTGCTCACGGCTTACACCAACCGTGCGGTGGACGAGATTTGCGGCATGCTGGAAGAGGCGGCCATAGACTATCTGCGCATCGGCAACAAGTATGTCTGCGACCCCCGGTTCCACCATCGGCTCTTGGAGCAGCGGGTGGGCGACCGTCCGCAGCTCGCCACGGTGCGCGGGCTCATCACCGCCACCCGGGTGGTGGTGGCCACCACGGCCACGCTGATGGGCAAGGGGCACCTCTTCGGCATCAAACGGTTTGACGTGGCCTTCGTCGACGAGGCCAGCCAGCTCCTGGAACCCAACATCGTGGGACTGCTTACGCAGGTGCGCAAGTTTGTGCTCATCGGTGACCACAAGCAGCTGCCTGCCGTGGTGCAGCAGTCGGCCACCCACTCGGCCGTGACAGAACCTGCGCTGCAGGCCATAGGACTGACAGACTGCCGCGACTCGCTCTTCGAGCGGCTCTACCGCCACGAGCAGGCTGCGCGACGCCACCAGTTTACGGGCATCCTCCGCCGTCAGGGGCGCATGCACCCCGACATTGCCCGATTCCCCAACCGCATGTTTTACAGCAGGGAGCAGCTGCAGTGTGTACCGCTCCCCCACCAGGCCGAGGAAGCCATCTATCCCGACACCGCGGTGCCATCCGATGCCTTGGGCCGGCTCATGCTTCAAAAGCGCATGCTGTTTGTCCCCTCATCGGCCGACGGCATCCCGGCTTCGGCTTCGGACAAGACCCATGCCGTAGAGGCCGACATCGTGGCCGACATCCTGCACAGGGTATATGTCTACTATGGAGAGGCTTTCGACGCAGACCGCACCGTGGGGGTGATCGTGCCGTACCGCAACCAGATAGCCATGATCCGCAAGCGCGTAGAGCGTCTGGGCATCGCGGCGCTGGAGCGGGTAAGCATCGACACCGTGGAGCGCTACCAGGGCTCGCAGCGCGATGTCATTGTCTACTCGTTCACCATCCGCCACACGTACCAGCTCGATTTTCTGACAGCCAACTCGTTTGTCGAGGCCGACAAGGTGATAGACCGCAAGCTCAACGTGGCCCTCACCCGCGCCCGTAAGCAGCTCATCATCACGGGGCAGGAGAAGACGCTACGCCACAATGCCCTCTTTGCCGAACTGATAGACGACATAGCCCGGCACGGCGGCTACTGGCAGGGCGACGGAGCAGGAAACAGCACCCAACCCTAACAGGCCGATTCGCTTAGCAAAGCTAAATGCGGCATTTAGATGGGCTAAACATGGCATTTAGCCCTCGTAAACGTGGCCTTTAGCTTTTGGACAGGCCATTTCTTGGAACGACAACCTCGCTTATTTGAAACGACAAGAGGTTGTCGTCGTCACCGCTACTACTAACAAAAGTTAAAGGAAAAAACCATTTCGTGGCAAAGTTTCTCTATTCATGGATTTTGCAGTAATTTTGCACGCAAAAAATGAAACATACTGCCAATTACTTCCTGCAACAGAAGGGACAGCGTGTCATCAGTATGCTCACGGCATACGATTATCACACGGCATGCACCATCGACGAGGCAGGGGTAGACATGATTCTGGTCGGCGACTCGCTCGGCAACGTGATGTTGGGCTACGACAACACGCTCGCCGTGACCGTTGACGACATGATACACCACGGTAAGGCTGTATGCCGGGGTGCCAAAAACGCCTTTGTGGTCATCGACATGCCCTTTATGTCGTACCAGACCTCGGTCTACGATGCGCTGGCCAACGCCGGGCGTATCGTGAAGGAGACCAACTGCCAGGCGGTGAAGCTGGAGGGCGGTATCGCCTACGCCGACCGCATCAGGGCCATCGTGGAAGCAGGTATTCCCGTGGTGGCGCATATCGGATTGACCCCGCAATCGTTTAACACGCTCGGCGGATTCAAGGTGCAGGGCAAGACCGAGGAGGCCGCACGACGGCTGCTCGCCGATGCGCAGGCTGTGACGGAGGCGGGTGCCTTTGCCATCACGCTGGAGTGTGTGCCGGAGCCGCTCGCCAGACTGGTGACCGAGCGCACAAGTGCCCTGACCATAGGCATCGGGGCGGGCAAATACTGCGACGGGCAGGTGTTGGTATACCAGGATATGCTGGGCTACACTGATGGCTTCACGCCCAAGTTTGTGAAGAAATACGCCTCGCTGCACGATACCATGCTCGAAGCCTTTAAGCGCTATAAGGCCGACTGCGAACGCCGCGATTTTCCGGCCGAGGAGCATACCTTCTCCATCGACGAAGAGGTGATGGAGAGACTTTATTAAAGGTAAAAAGGTAAAAGGGTAAAAGGGTGTAGGGATGCACGTTCGTGCGCCCGCCTCCATCGGGGGAACACCTACGCCTCGCCCACCCAATATGGAAAAAACAAAAACGGAAACAGATATAACAACAATGGAAATCGTAAAAACCGTAAAGGAGATACGAGCAATCGTAAAAGAGTGGCGGCGCCAAGGCCTCAGCGTAGGACTGGTGCCCACTATGGGTTTTCTACACGAGGGACACCAAAGCCTGATCGCCAAGTCGGCCGCACAAAACGACCGCACGGTGGTATCGGTGTTTGTCAATCCCATCCAGTTTGGTCCCAACGAGGACCTCGAATCTTATCCACGCGACATCGAGCGCGACAAGGCGGCTGTGGAGGCTGCCGGGGGCGACATCATCTTCCACCCGGAGCCGTCGGAGATGTATCCGCCTCACTTCACTTCATTTGTAGACACCACCGAGACCACCGAACTGCTGTGTGGTGCGGTGCGCCCCATTCACTTTAGAGGCGTGTGCACGGTGGTGAGCAAACTGTTTAACATCGTACAGCCAGACAGGGCTTACTTCGGCCAGAAAGACGCACAGCAGCTGGCCACCATCAAGCGGTTTGTGAGAGACCTCAACTTCGATATCGAGATTGTGGCCTGTCCCATCGTGAGAGAGGAGGACGGACTGGCCAAGTCGAGCCGCAACACGTACCTGAATCCGGAGGAGCGACAGGCTGCCCTGGTGCTCTCGCAGAGCCTCAAGGTGGGCAGACAGCTCATCGAGGAGGGCGAGCGCAGTGCCGCTGCCGTCATCAAGGCCATCGAGGACCATCTGCACACCGAGCCGCTGGCACGGGTGGACTATGTAGAGGTGGTAGACTTTGACAACGTGCAGCGCGTGGAACGCATAGAGGGTACCACCCTCGTGGCCATCGCGGTGTATATAGGCAAGACACGACTGATAGACAACTTTATCTGGGGCTAAACGCCGTCAAAGGATATGGAACTGACAATGCTGAAAGCCAAGATTCACCGCGCCACGGTAACGCAGGCCGACATAGACTATGTGGGCAGCGTGACCATAGACAGCCATCTGCTGGACGAGGCGGGCATCCTGGAATATGAGAAAGTACAGATAGTGGATGTGGACAATGGCAGCCGGTTTGAGACTTATGCCATAGCCGGGGAGCCACACTCGGGTATCATCTGCCTGAACGGTGCCGCTGCCCGCTGCGTGGACGTGGGCGACAAGGTCATCATCATGGCCTACGCCGCCATGACACGCGAAGAGGCCGCCCATCACCATCCGACGGTGCTCTTTGTAGACGACGACAACCGCATCGCGCGCAAGGCCAACTACGAGAAACATGGTCTGCTGAAAGACCAGTAACCCACTCCACCGACTGCAAGATGCTGAAAGGAAAGACCATAGTGCTGGGTGTGAGCGGCAGCATAGCCGCCTACAAGATGGCAGACCTCGCCTCGATGCTGGTAAAGCAGCATGCTGACGTGCATGTCATCATGACGCACAACGCATGCCAGTTTATCACGCCTGTAACGTTTGAGACGCTCACGGGCAACAAGTGCCTGACCGACACTTTCGACCGCAACTTCGAGTTTCAGGTGGAGCACGTGGCACTGGCACAGCGTGCCCATCTCTTCCTGGTGGCACCGGCCACAGCCAACATCATCGGGAAGATAGCCTCAGGGGTGTGCGACGACATGCTCACCACTACCCTCTTTGCCTGCAAGGCTCCCAAGGTGATAGCACCGGCCATGAACACCAATATGTGGGAGAACCCTATCTTGCAAGACAACATCGGCAAACTGCGCCGTTATGGCTACCACTTTGTGTTGCCGGCAGAAGGGAGGCTGGCATGTGGCGACACAGGGCGCGGCAAACTCGCTCCCATCGAGCAACTGATGGCCTGCATCATGCTGCAGGTGGCCTGTCCCCACGACATGGAGGGCAAACAGGTGCTCATCACGGCCGGCCCCACACAGGAGGCGATAGATCCCGTGCGGTTTATCACCAACCACTCGTCGGGCAAGATGGGCTACGCGCTGGCCAAGATGGCCCGGCTGCGCGGCGCGGAGGTGACGCTGGTGAGCGGGCAGGTAAATCTGGAGCCCTACAGCGGCATCGAGCGAATCATGGTGCACAGTGCAGCGGAGATGTACGAGGCGGTGACAGCACGGAGCGACAGCCAACACCTATTCATATTATGTGCAGCAGTGGCCGACTACACGCCTGCCGACTATTCGGAGCAGAAGATGAAGAAGGGCGAGGGCGACATGGCGCTACCGCTGAAGCGTACACGGGACATACTCCAGCATCTGGGCGATACCAAGAGACCGGACCAGGTGCTGGTGGGATTCAGCATGGAGACGCAAGACCTCATCGCCAACTCGCGCAGCAAGCTCCAAAGGAAACACGCCGACATGATCTGCGCCAACTCGATATCATCAGAGGGCACAGGATTTGGCGTAGACACCAATAGGGTGACGCTCATCACCGCCAACGACATACGTGAGCTGCCTCTCTGCAGCAAGGAAGAGACAGCCATGCACATACTCGACGCCATTAACCATCTATAACCCCTACGAAACGCAAGACATCATGTATCTCCTCACTGTAGACATCGGAAATACCAACATCGTGGTAGGCATACTCGACGGCACCAACCTCATCAAGTCGGCACGCATCGGCACAGACCGCCGCAAGACGTATTTTGATTTCCTGCTACAGTTGCGCCAGATGATGGAGGTGTTCGGCATAGGCACTGCCGACATCGTGGACGGCATCCTCTCATCGGTGGTGCCGGAACTCACCCAGCAGGTGGGCGACGCCATGCGCCATCTCTTGGGCAAGGACATCCTGGTCATCGGCAAGGACGGGGTGAAGACGGGACTCGACATCGCCACGGACAACCCTCAGGCAACGGGCGCTGACCGTATCGCCGATGCGGTGGGAGCCATCAACCAGTACCCACTGCCCATCGTGGTGGTGGACATGGGTACAGCCACCACCGTGAGCGTGATAGACCGCGACCGCAGGCTGGTGGGCGGCATGATTATCCCCGGTGCACGCACCTCGCTGGCCTCGCTGAGCCAACGGGCTTCGCAGCTGCCGTTTATCACTATCGAGGCACCCACCTGCCTCATCGGACGCAACACGGTGGACAGCATGAAATCGGGAATCATCTATGGCTATGCCTCGATGATTGACGGACTGGTACAGCGCATCGCCGACGAGATGGGTACACTGCCCACCGTGGTGGCTACCGGCGGCATCAGTCATCTGGTGACTCCCTTCTGTCACCACAAGATTATCTATGACGAGAATCTGCTGCTCAAAGGCTTGTATTACGTCTATCTGCTCAATCGCCCAAAGAGTGGTAAAGTAGCAGAATAAACCATCGGCAGGATTCGTCAGAACCGATAAATTGTTCGTTTTTTCCTTAAAACAAATCAGTTTATCTTATTTTTACATGATTTACTTTGTTGTAAAGCAAATTCACCCTATCTTTGCAACGAGATTTAGATAACTACGGAAGACGAAAAGCTCCGTAAAACAGTAAACTAATTATCATAACAGTATGAAAAAAATCTTAGTTATGGCCGCCTTGATGGTAGCATCGGTGGCTACGTTTGCACAGAATGAAGTTGGCCGTTGGACCGTGCAGCCCAAATTTGGCATGAACATCGCTTCGCTGACCAAAGCTGAAGGCTCTGACGCACGCATCGGCATCGCTGCCGGCGCAGAACTGGAATATGGCGTGACAGACATCGTAGGTCTGAGCTTCGGTGCCTTGTATTCGATGCAGGGATGCAAGTATGACGACGGTACGCTGAAACTTGACTATCTGAACGTGCCCATCCTCGCCAATATCTATATGGCTCCCGGTTTGGCCGTGAAGGTAGGTCTGCAGCCCGGATTCAACCTGAACTGCTCTTACAAGGAGAAAGGCGTAGAAGTGGACGGCGATGCCAAGACGATGGACCTCTCTATCCCCGTAGGACTGTCGTACCAGATCAACAACTTCGTGATCGATGGTCGCTACAACTGGGGCGTCACCAAGATCGCCAAGGAAAGCGACTGCAAGAACAGCGTGTTCCAGATTACACTCGGCTACAAGTTTACCCTGTAAACCCTGTCAATCAGTAAGATAAAGAGCGTGCACCTCTGCTGTAGGTGTACGCTCTTTTTTTAATGTCGCGCAATGCTTTGCTCCGATATTATTTTTTGGGGGAACTTTACATCCGTTTCTGAATAATCCGATTAGAGTTTAGAAATATTCCACTTCACTTACTGGCACAAAAAAAAGGACTCCGCTGAGTCCCAACCTTGTTAACCTTAAATCTAATACTATGAAAAACACGATGCAAAGTTACTGTTTTATCCGCTTTTCGCCTAAGACAAACCGCTGAAAATCGCTCATGCTCAGCATTTCTTGACCTAAATCAAAGTCAGACGAAATAATTTTGCCCGAAAAGTTGGCGTAATCAAAAATAATGCTTACCTTTGCAGCAGAAGAATATAACCAAGAGGACTTTAGGATACGGAATTCCGATAACTGCAGGCTATCGGAATTCCTTTATTTTATGGTTCTCCGCAAAATATTAACTATAAAATTCAATTTAACTATTATGGCTTACATGTCACAAGAAGGCTACGACAAACTCGTAGCTGAGCTCCGCAAGCTCGAATCAGTAGAGCGCCCCAAGGCATCAGCCGCCATCGCTGAAGCCCGAGACAAGGGCGACCTAAGTGAAAACTCAGAGTACGACGCCGCCAAAGAGGCACAGGCTCATCTCGAAGATAAGATCAATAAGCTCAAGCTCACCATTGCCGAAGCAAAGATAGTGGATGTATCCAGACTGAGCGCCGATGCGGTACAGATACTGTCGAAGGTGGAAATGACCAACATGGGCAACAATGCACACATGACCTACACCATCGTGAGCGAAAGCGAGGCCAATCTGAAAGAGGGCAAGATCTCTATCAAGACCCCCATTGCACAGGGTCTGCTCAACAAGAAGGTGGGCGACGTGGCCGAGATCAAGATTCCCAACGGCGTCATCAAACTGCGTATCGACAAGATAACCATCGAATAATTATGGCAAGCATTTTCTCAAAGATTGCAGCCGGCGAGATACCGAGCTACAAATGTGCCGGGAACGACAGGTTCTACGCCTTTCTCGACATCAATCCGCTGACCCGTGCGCACACACTGGTCATTCCGCGCAAAGAGACAGACTACATCTTCGACATGGAAGACGAAGAGTTGGCCGCTTTCCAGGTCTTCGCCAAGCAAGTGGCCACCGCCATCCGCCGCGCCTTCCCTTGCAAGAAGGTCGCCCAAGTGGTGCTGGGCCTCGAAGTGCCCCATGCACACATCCACCTGCTGCCTATCGACAGCGAGGCCGATGTGGATTTCCGCAAAGAGCACCTGAAACTGTCTGCGGAAGAGATGGCAGATATCGCCGCCAAGATTCTGGCCGAATTTGAGAAACTCTGACAACATCCCCTCACCAACCCAAAGCCGCCGGCTCCCATGTCCCTGTAAAAGACTGGAAGCCGGCGGCTTTGCATTTTCCTATCATGCAGCGACCGCTGCCTTGTGCGGTGTCAGACAAATTCGTCGCCGCGTTTCATCTGTACTTCGTTCACAAACTTGCGAATGAGCGCCGACGAATCCTCCTTTCGGCAGATGAGCAGCACATTGCCCTCCTCGGCCACGATATAGCCCTCGAGTCCATTGATGACGGCCAGCTTGCCCTTGGGCAACTTCACGATATTGTTGCGGGCATCGTCGACCAGCACATCAGAATCGATCACCACATTGTCGCCATCCACCTTGCGCATGGCCTCATAGACGCTATGCCAGGTTCCCACATCGGCCCAGCCGAAGTCGCACTTCATCACATAGACATTGTCCGATTTCTCCAAGATTCCACGCTCTATCGACATGTTGGGATAAGAAGGGAAGTTGTCGGCCACATACCTGTCTTCCTCCTCCAGCGTCCATGCCGGATTGTCAATATCCAACTTGCGCAGCACCATCGGCAAGAACTGGGCGAAGCACTGCTGGAAAAGATAGCGGACATTGGAGAGGAAGAGACCGGTGTTCCAATAAAACTCGCCACTCTCCATAAACATGCGTGCAAACTCGCGGTCGGGCTTCTCCGTAAACGATTGTACCCGATGCACGGCATGGCGAGCCGACTCGCCAATCTGTATGTAGCCATAACCCGGTTCGGCTCTTGTGGGCTTTACACCCATCGTAAGCAGACAGTCGTTGTCGGCCACAAAGTCGAAACCCTCGCACACATTGGTTCTGAAAGCCTCCTCGTTGAGCACCACCTGATCCGACGGCACTACCAGCAGATTGGCCCTGTCGTCCAAATGACCGATCCGATGACAAGCCCAAGCCACACTGGGTGCCGTGTTGCGGTGTATCGGCTCGGCCATGATATGGTCAGCCTCCACCTCGGGCAACTGCTCACGCACCAGCTCCAAATAAATACGGTTGGTATTGATATAGATGTGACTCAGCGGCAGTATCTTGCGCATACGATCAAAGGTCTGCTGCAACTGGGTACGTCCCGTGCCAAAAAAGTCGATAAACTGTTTGGGGCGCTCTTCCCTGCTGCACGGCCAAAGCCGCCTACCCTTTCCGCCTGCCAAAATCACACAATAATTGTGGTTGTCGTTTACCATAATCGTGTCCTTTTAAAGATTGTTGTCGTAATAACTATTGGCGAAGATAAGGAATATATATGAAAACCACAACTTTTTTAAGATTTTTCAATGAAAAGTTTGTCAATTCAGAAAAAACCCGTATCTTTGCACCGTCTTAAACGACATGCCCAGATGGCGGAATCGGTAGACGCGCTGGTCTCAAACACCAGTGGGGCAACCCGTGCCGGTTCGACCCCGGCTCTGGGTACTGAGGCGGGGAAAGTCGAAAAACTTTCCTCGTTTTCTTTTTCTAATCCTCGTAACTTCTTGGTTTGCTTATAGATGAGGTCAAGCACTTTGTTGTAGCCATTGGTTCGATAATTTTTCCCATCAAATTCGATTTTTTCAGGAAATATCGAACCAAGTAACTTGATTTTGACCTTTACGGGAGCATCCCGAAAGAACCCTTCCATATTGTCTAACAGCGAGATAGAGTAACTTAACTTTGGTTCGATAAGGCTTCGGTTCGGGTTCTTCATTACTTCAATTTGCTGCTTGAGGTCGCTTATCTGTTTTTCGTAACGTTGGGATATACGATTGTAATTTGCATCTGATATTGTACCGCTCAATAGTTTATCGTCAAGCGTATTTAGCATATCTTCAACACGTCTAACCTCCTTCTGTAAGTCCTCAACCTTATTCCTTGTTTCTCTGCCTTGTTCGTTCCGAACGTCTGTCAGCACCTCTTTGTAAAGACTCAAGACTTCTTCATTAGGAGTGAGACATGAAACATAGCGAGCAAAACCTTCGTTTACTTCATCTGCACGTTTGCGGAGGTGCTTCCCATCATGGCAACAATGATAATAAGCATACTTCCCACCATTGCCCTTGCTTTCACTACCTGTAAGAGCATGGCCACATATCGGACACACCAAGAACTTACGCAAATATATATCGGG
>SFKY01000125.1 GCA_004554665.1 Bacteroidales bacterium | reverse complement strand
ATGCCCAGAAAATATTCGCTTGAAAAAACCAGAAATATTGGTATCATGGCTCACATTGATGCCGGCAAGACTACGACCACCGAGCGTATTCTGTACTATACCGGTGTCAACTACAAAATAGGTGAGACCCATGAGGGTACCGCTACCATGGACTGGATGGAGCAGGAGCAGGAGAGAGGCATCACCATCACTTCCGCCGCTACCACCTGTTTCTGGCGTGATACCCGCATCAACATCATAGACACTCCGGGTCACGTGGACTTCACTGTTGAGGTGGAACGTTCCCTGCGCGTGCTGGACGGCAGCGTTACCGTTCTGTGCGCCAAGGGCGGCGTTGAGCCTCAGTCCGAGACCGTTTGGAGACAGGCTGACCACTACCATGTTCCCCGCATGATTTACATCAATAAGATGGACATCATGGGCGCTGACTTCTATAACGTGCTGAACATGGTCCACGAGCGTCTCAAGTGCAACGCAGTTCCCATCCAGTTGCCCATCGGCAAGGAAGAGAGCTTCTGCGGCATTGTAGACCTGGTGGAAATGAATGCCCGGGTTTTCTATGATGACCTTGGCAAGGACATGCGTACCGAGGAGATCCCCGAGGATATGCGTGACCTGGCCGCTGAGTACCGCGACAAGCTGCTGGAGGCCGTCTCCGACTTTGATGAGGAGATCATGGAGCTGTATCTTGAGGGCGAGGAGGTCCCCGCCGACAAGATCCGCGCTGCCATCCGGAAGGCCACTGTGGCCGTGGAGATGATCCCTGTTGTTTGCGGCACTTCTTACAAGAACAAAGGCGTACAGAAGCTGCTGGACGCCATCGTGGATTACATGCCCTCCCCCCTGGATGTTCCTCCGGTGGAAGGTACCAATCCCAAGACCGATGAGGTTGAGCAGCGTCACGCAGATGACGACGCCCCCTTCTCCGCTCTGGCCTTTAAGATCATGACCGACCCCTATGTGGGCAAGTTGGGCTTCTTCCGCGTGTACTCCGGTACCCTGGAGACCGGTAAGACAGTCATGAACTCCACCAAAGGCATTCGTGAGCGCGTGGGCCGCATCCTGCAGATGCATGCCAATCACAGAGAGGATCTGACGCAGGTCTGGTCTGGCGATATCGCCGCCGCTGTTGGTCTGAAGAATACCACCACCGGCGACACCCTCTGTGACGAGAAGGCCCCCATTGTACTGGAATCCATGGAATTCCCCGATCCTGTTATCCGCGTTGCCATTGAACCCAAGACCAAGGCGGGGCAGGAAAAGATGGGTATTGCCCTGGCCAAGCTTGCTGAGGAAGACCCCACCTTCAAGACCTATACGGACGAGGAGACGGGTCAGACCATCATTGCCGGCATGGGCGAGCTCCATCTGGAGATCATTGTTGACCGTCTGCTGCGTGAGTTCAAGGTTGAGGCCAATGTAGGCAAGCCCCAGGTCTCCTATAAGGAGACGGTGCGGCGCGCCGCCACGGTTGACACCAGATACTCCCGTCAGACCGGCGGTAAGGGACAGTTTGCCCACGTGAAGCTTACCATTGAGCCCAATGAGCCCGGCAAGGGTTATGAGTTCATCAATAAGGTGACCGGCGGCGCTATCCCCAAGGAGTTCATCCCCTGCGTGGATCAGGGCATCCAGGGCGCTATGCTCTCCGGTGTCCTGGCCGGATACCAGGTTGTTGATATCAAGGCGACTCTGCTGGACGGCTCCTTCCACGAAGTGGACTCTTCCGAAATGGCGTTCAAGATCTGCGGTTCCATGGCCTTTAAGGAGGCCTGCCAGAAGGCTGATCCCGTGCTGCTTGAGCCTATCATGAAGGTGGTCGTCACCGCGCCCGATGATTACATGGGTGATGTGATGGGCGATATCAATGCACGCCGCGGCCAGATTGTGGGCACCGATATCCGCAACGGTACCGCCATGATCGAGAGCAACGTACCCCTTTCGTTCGGTTACGCGACCGACCTGCGCAGCAAGACCCAGGGCAGAGCCACCTATTCCATGGAGCCCAGCCACTTTGTCGAGCTGCCCAAGAGTTTGCAGGAAGCCCTTGTGAATTCTCGCCAGGGTTCCAATAAGTAATAAGTAATTATTTATACTAATTCTTAGGAGGATATTCTAATGGCTAAACAGATGTACAACAGAACCAAGCCCCACTGCAACATCGGCACCATCGGCCACATCGACCATGGTAAGACCACTCTGACTGCCGCTATCACCAAGTACCTGGCTCTCCAGGGCAAGGCTGAGTACACCGACTACTCTTCCATCGACAAGGCTCCCGAAGAGAGAGAGCG
>SFKY01000124.1 GCA_004554665.1 Bacteroidales bacterium | reverse complement strand
TTCGTATCTAAACAGAATCCACACAGTCAATTTTCTACCGTTTAGAGCGTATAGTATTGATAATCAACTAATAATAGATACCTACATTGTTTAGGACTCACCTCTGTAAACATTCCCAACTCTGTAACAAGCATAGGAAATGATGCATTTCAGAATTGAACAATGGCTTTGGCTGGAATCGATTGCCTAAATCGTTCATGGCACAGAATACTGTATTCCTGCTTATGACAGCTCTCATCAGAAACTTCTACAAAGCTATTATGCAGAGATTGAAAACCCGTGAATTTGGATTGCGTGCCACCAGCAGGATCAAGACCTTTGTTTTCAAGTTCATCTCTGTTCCTGCAAAATGGATTAAGACATCACGCAGACATGTATGGAAGGTGTCGGCAGGGCGCATGCTCAGGGTGCTGTCTATGAGGGATATGGCCCCCTGCTTGTCGCCTGAGGCGTTGCGTGCGGCCGCAGCCTCGAGCAAGGAGTCAGTGATGGCGGTCTTGTGACGGCCGCCGTGGCTGCTATGGCCACGGCTATGATATGTAGTATGAGTGCATGACGTGATGCGCCGGCCAGTAGACGGGCTGGCGTGTGGCGGTAATGGCGGAGGTGCTGCACGGTGTGCGTGGCACTATTGGCCGTGGTGCTTCTGGGCGCGTGCCATGCGCAGTTTGCCGTCGCGCGTTATCTTCAGTTTCTCTATACACGTCACCCTGTCCCAGTTGGGCTTCTTGCATGCCGGGTCGGCATGGCGGTGATATGCCATGTACAGCGCGCGGCCGTCGGTATACACTATGCTGTTGTGCCCAGGCGACGAGATGCCGTGCTGGAGGTCGGTGGTGAACATCGGGTTTGTGTCGTATTTCTTCCACGACCCTAATGGGTTGTCGGCTTCGGCCACGCCTATGCCGTAGTGCTCATAGCCGGTGTCGTTGGCGGAGTAGGTCATTATGTACTTGCCCTTGTGCTTTATCACCCACGGGCCCTCGTTGCAGCGGTTGACGGCCCAGTTGACACGCTCCCACGGTTGTGACGCGCTCAGCACGAGGCGAGGCTCTTCGGTGATGCCGCTCAGGTCGTCAGTGAGTGGGGCTGCGTATATCTCGCCTGTCGCTACGCCGTCTTTCGTGAAGTTGTGGCTGTAATACAGATACGGCTTCCCGTCGTCATCGACGAATATGTCGCAGTCTATGGCCGAGTATTTCATGTCTATCCATGGCTCGTAGAGGTCTTTGTAGCATCCGTCGGGGCGGTCGCTCACGGCCAGACACGTGATGAGTCCCTGACGCTTGGGGCTGTAGCAGCTGAACGTGAGGTAGTACTTGCCTTTGTACATCCTCACCTCTGGGGCCCAGTAGCAGGTGGCCCCCACGTAGTCCTCGCCCTTGCCTTCGTATAGCATGCCGCCGTACTGCCAGTTGCGCAGGTCCTTTGATGTGTAGTACTCAAAGCCCTTTTCGGTGGTAGACGTGCCAGTGAGGTAGTAGGTGTCGCCGCCCTTGTAGACGCATGGGTCTGCGAGCATTATGGGTTTGCCGTCGCAGTAGCACAACGGGGCGTAGTCTTTGGAATGGAGCGCTGTCGGGCATGCTGCCAAGAGGAGCATCATGGCCATTGCCGTAAGCATGTGTCTCATCGTTTGTATCATTAGCATGTGTATGTATTAGGTGGCACTTCAGATTGGTAAATGCTGTGCGGCAAGGTGTTGCCATGTCGTCTACCGCGCTGTGTGGTCGATGCTGTGGCGTGCTGTATGGCTTGACTGCCAGGCACAAGGAACTGCATGTCCGGCGAAATTACCCTTATTTCCGCAACACTATAATTAATTCTGAATGACATGGCAAAAGTACAAATAAAATCCGAGAAACTCACTTGGGGGGGGATTTTTCTATTATGGAGCAATTTGATGCTCTTTTAGCTCAAACCATAGATTCCTCCTTGGGATTGAGATGCACTATGTTTGGTTATCAATATAGCGAAATTCTACGCTCTCTGATGTGCGTATATCTTTGTGGCGGCTCATGTATTGAGGATG
>SFKY01000077.1 GCA_004554665.1 Bacteroidales bacterium | reverse complement strand
GGTGCTCCCGGTGCTCCTGGTGCTCCCGGTGCTGATGGTACTGATGGTGCAGATGGTCAGCCTGGTGCTCCCGGTACTCCTGGTGCTCCCGGTGCTGATGGTGCCGATGGTAACTACTATTACCCCAATCCCGAAACGGGCAAGTTTGACCTCTGCGATGCTAATGGTAATGTCCTCAGCCATACCAACATCGTATGGCGTTCAACAGACGACAATGCCATCTCTGCTGTAATGGATAATGGCAAACTGTCTTTGTATAACGTTAAGAATGGTGACGGAACAGGTATTTCCATTGAAATCCCATTGAGCAATGCCCTCCGTGGTTTCGTATTCGTGCCTGAGAAGTATGTTGACGGTGTTCCCGGTATCGAGGTGACTTCGTTCTCTTACAAAGCGCTCACGCTGAAGAAAAAAGATACAGCTGATGAGACTACAGAGACTGCCAATGCTGCTACCGTGGTTAATCCTACTACCGTTGCTTGCTACCACGTAAATCCTGCCAACGCTAACGTAGAGGATTTGAAGAACCTCAAGTTTGTGGTTCGTGCCAACAGCGACTATATCTCTACCCGCGCTGCGGCTTCTGAGGACTTTGCTGTCAATGCCGAGTTCCTCAGCTTCGAGAACGGTATCTTGAAGGTAAAGGTAGACGTGAAGGGTAAACCTGCTACCGGTGAGAAGATTTCTGTAGTGGCTCTGCAGACTACCAAGGAAAATGGTGAGAACGTTACTTCTGACTATGCTACTGTCTACAAGAAGGATATGCAGGATCTGCGCATTGCCGATGCAGTGAAGTTTGCTCAGGCTACTCCTGTAGACTATCACTTCCGTCGTTTTGCCAACGCTGTAGATAACGAGGCTGGCAACAATACCAACATCCGTACACTGGATCAGGCTGGTGAGACTGTAGACTTGACAATGGTTTACAACGAGCCGTTCGACCTGACCAAGTATGTAGAGGCTCACGAGCTGACACAGACCAAGCACAGCGTAGCTGACCTGGAGAAGCTGGGTATGTCGTTCGCATACGAACTGGTGAAGGGTTACAAGGTAGGTTCTAACAATACCGACCAGGCCGAGTACGTGACTTTGACAAATGGTGTTTTGGCCGTCAAGGAGCAGTATGGTACTTCTGCCATCGACAGAACTCCTATCGTACGTGTTACCTTGAAGCATGGCAATGCTATCGTGAAGGTGGCTTATATCAAGGTGAAGATTACCCGCAACCAGGTACAGCCCGAGCCTAAGTATTATGATTTGACGGCTAATGACTTCGCATTCGCTTGCGGTAAGGATGGTGTCAACAAGACTACCTATCAGCAGATGAGCCAGTATGTATATGCACAGCTCGGCATGAGTAAGACCGAGTTCCATAGCTACTATCAGTCATTCAGCGATGAGGCTGTAACAGGCGATGTGGGTACTGTAACAGAGGTGAATACCGGCGACAACAGCACACAGGAGGGTACACACGTACTGCAGTGGACCATCACCGAGGATGACCTTTGGAAACATGCCGGTAAGACCGTTACCAATGTGGTTCGCTACGCTGTGGCTCCTGGTTCAAGCAACTATGTAGAGATTAAGCTTACTGCCAATATTGGTGACCTGAAGAAGTCTTACGACATCGCCGCTTCGCAGTTTATCTCTGAGTACTGGGATGCAGACAAGACCTACGCTAAGTTCAATGTCAGCGTGCCCACATCACTCACCGATAACAATCCTGCCAACTGTGTATTCGTAAACGACCTCAACTCACCGTTCGTGACCAACGACAAAGGTATCTTGAAGCTCGATGATGCTGTTACCAAGATCATCTACACCTTCAGCGATGCCATGAAGGGTCAGAAGACAATCGATGGCAAGAACTACACCTTCACTTTGTCTGCCGATCGTCTCAAGCTGATGGTTGGTGATGAGGTAATCGCTACCATCAGCAACGACAACCAGACGGGTGCTGCCAACACCATCACCTACAACAAGCAGAGTGCTACTGCTAAGGAACTGCTCAACACAGGTGAGATGTATGCTCTCATCCAGGCTATCGGCTATGTATGCGAAGACTTGACAAAGCCTGTCACTATCACATTCAAGGGTGCTACCTACTTCCGTGCTAACTTCATCCGTCCTGTCAACATCGCCTCTAAGGCTGCCGACAACTTCGTCGATGGTGTAGACGTAGGTGAGGCTGGTTCTTACATCCGTCTCGAAGACCTGATCGACCCGTCTGACTGGCGTGGACGTGCCTTCAGCAAGTACACCAACTACTGGGGCTTCTACGGTCCGTTCAGCGTATCGTTCGACAAGGCCAACGCAGAGTGCAATCTCAACGGCAGCTTCGCTCCTGTACCTGCAACCATCGAGTTGGATATGGCATCTGCCGGCACCATGGGCAAGAAGACGAGCAAGTACGGATTCATCACCTACAAGAACAATGGTACTACGGTGAACAAGGGCTTCATCATCCGTGTGAAGGTAACCGTAACCTATGGCTGGGGTGATATCCTGACCGACTGGATCAACGTTGACGTGGCCAGCACAATCAATCAGTAAAATTGTATTAAACGACTAAAGCGTCAAGGGTGCTCTTTCACTAAAGGGAAGAGCGCCCTTTTCAATAAACAATCAGTAAGTAATTATGTTGCAAAGAATCATAAGACTGTCTGTACTCGCTCTGACGGTGGTGCTGGCTGTATCATGCGGCAGCGGCGACAGCCGTAAGGGAAAGTTTGCAGGTACATTTGTGGATGAGTTTGGAAACAAGTTTGAGCTCAAGGAGGACTACTCGGCCACGATTCAGTTTGTGGGCGATGACAAGGTGAACCAGACGCGCTGGCGCGACGGTGCCAACCACGACAGTCCTTTTGCCACAATCGAGTTTAATGGTGACCCGGCCTATTACTATCTGCGTGACGGTATGCTCTATCGCCACAAGGACGATATGGACAACGGCCGCTGTGCCATCAAACTGGAGTATGAATAAGCAAAGGAGCCACAATCGTGTGGTAATCTCATGAAATAATTGTGAGCCAAGGTGACATTCCGGTCCTACGGATGTATCATCGGAAGTCTTACACTTGGCTTTTTTATCTGTAAATTTGCTAATTAGTCTTATTGTAGGAGCGGGAGAAAGCGACATTGGGCTTGGGAAAGTCTGCAGCTTTCTCCCTTTTTTTGCCCCTATAGCTGACTGATTATCTTCTTATTGGCAGCGTCGATGGCTTCTGCGTCGATTGTTGCGAGATATATCTGGGTGGTTTGCAGGGAGTGATGGCCCATGCCGTCGCTGATAATGCTCAGCGGGATATTCATCTCTTTGGCAATGGTGGCCCATGAATGTCGTGCCACGTACATGGACAAGGGGCTGTCTAAGTGCAGGATGCGACTCAGGCGTTTCAGTTGCTTGTTGATGGCACACTGCTTATTCTTGTACTGTGTGCGTTCCCGCCCCTTTCGCTTGCGGATGATGGGCAGCAGATAGCCGTCGGTGAACTGCTCGTAGCGGTCTACGATGCGCTGCATGCATGGTTCCCATCGTATCTGCAGGTGCTGTCCTGTCTTTCGGCGCTTGTAGGTCAGCATCCCGTTTTTCACATCCGTCTTTTTCAGGTAGGCCATGTCGATGAACGACATGCCGCGGGTGTAGAAACTGAAGAGAAACAGGTCGCGTGGCAACCGCAGGGCAAATGTCGGGCACACACAGGTGTGGATGACACGCAGGTCGACGAGCGAGATGGCGCGCTTCGAGGTCTTCCCGATGCCCGTGTACACGGTTCTGAAGGGTTTGCGGTCTTCGGTGAGCCCGCTGCTTACAGCCTTGTTGTACACGGCACGCAGCACCCGCATGTAGAAAGAGATAGTGTTGCGTTTCAGGCGGCGGGCCTTCAGGTGGTCCTCATAGCGTTGCATGAAACTGCAGTCGATGAGCGACAGCGGAACGTCGGTTCCCTGCATGAACCGGCAGATGCTCCGCAGCGTGGCCTGATAGGTCTCTGCCGTGCGCTGATGCCCTTGATGGGAGAGCATGGTGATCTGCTCCTTCATAAAGGGATAGAGCGTGGTGTCGCTGGTAGAGGAAACGGGTTGTTGTACGATTTGTCCGTCGTCACCAATGTAGATGACATACTCACCCACGGCGGCCTTGCCGTCTGGGGAGGTAGGCTTAATGTTAATTGTAATCATCCTGTCCATTTGCTTTAAGATTCGTAGACAAAACGGACAGAATGATTGTTTTTATTTGTGATAGGGATGCGGTAGGTGAAAAATCAAACCTCGGGATTCAGTTTGATTCCCTCGTCCTCGAGGGTGATGAGGCGTCGCTTGTAGAGATCTCCGACAGCTCGTTTGTACACTTTCTTGCTCACACAGAAGAGACGCTTGATGTCTTCTGCGTCGCTCTTGTCGCCCAATGGGCAATATCCGTCGTGGGCTTTGAGGTATTGCAGCAACGTCTCCGAGAAGTCGAGTGTCTGTCTGCGCCCCGTGGGCTGCAGGGTCAGGTCTATCTTGCCGTCGGGACGCACCTGTGCAACGTAGCCTTTCATGCGGTCGCCCGTCTGGATGTGCTTGAAAATCTGGTCACGGTAGACCAGGCCGGGGTAATGGTTGTCTACAATGACCTTGAAACCGAGGTCGGTCTTCTGCCAGACCATGATGTCCACCTCTTGGCCATTGGTATAGTTGGGTGTGTCGGTGGCAAAATAGTGCTCGACCTTGGCCGATGCCATGATGCGGTAACTGTCGGGGTCGATGGTGATGTAGACCACGTACGACTGCCCTATCTCCATGCGCCGTTTCTGCTCACGGAACGGACAGAAAATGTCTTTCATCAGTCCCCAGTCGAGGAATGCGCCGTACTCGTTTACCCACGTACACGGCAAATAGGCAAATTCGCCCACTTTGGCGGTAGGATGCTCGGTAGTGGCTATCAGACGCTCCTCTTGGTCGAGGTAGATAAACACCTCGAGCGTTTCTCCCACAGCCCATTTTTCGGGCACATAGCGGCGGGGGAGCAATATCTCGCCCTCGTCTCCGCCGTCGAGGTAGAGTCCGAAGTCCACCTCCTTGACGATGGTCAGCCTGTTATAGGCTCCCAATTTCACACTCTTCATCGATGATAGTCTTGGTTACTGTTTGTGGTTGTGTCACCATGCCGTCCTTGAGGTGGATGGTGCGGTCGGTGATGGCGGCCAGTCCCTCGTCATGGGTCACGATGACAAAGGTCTGCCCCATCGTCTCTCTCAGTTGGAAAAACAGTTGGTGCAGTTCTTCCTTGTTCTTGCTGTCGAGCGAGCCGCTGGGCTCGTCGGCCAGTATCACGTCGGGGCGGTTGACCAGTGCCCTTGCCACGGCCACCCGCTGCTTCTCTCCGCCCGAAAGTTGGTTGGGCTTGTGTCCGGCGCGGTCTTCCAGTCCCATAAACTGTAGCAGTTCCATCGCCCTTGCCTTGGCCTCCTTGCGCGAGGTGCCGGCTATGAATGCCGGAATCATGATGTTTTCGAGGGCGGTGAACTCGGGCAGCAGTTGATGAAACTGAAACACGAATCCGATATGCCGGTTGCGAAACTCGCTCAGCTTGCGGGCCGACAGCGAGGCCACATCGGTGCCGCCGATTACCACCGACCCGGTGTCGGCCTTGTCGAGCGTGCCGATAATCTGCAGCAATGTGGTCTTGCCTGCACCGCTGGGTCCCACGATACTCAGTATCTCGCCCTTGCCGATGTGCAGGTCTATGCCTTTAAGCACCTGAAGCGAGCCGAAACTCTTGGTGATGCCTTTGATGTCTATCATATCTATACTTTACTTATGTAGTTTTTTGTGTAACCATTCACGCACCAGTTCGTAAGCACTCTGTTCTTCCGTGTGCTGCGGCTGTGCGAAGGTCATCTCGTCCATGCTTCCACCGTACTGGTCGGGGAAGATAATCATGAGGTTCTTACCATTGAAGTGCTGTTTGATCTCAAAAGGCAAGTGTTCCAGTGCCGACTTGTACGACACGGTACCCTTGCGCGCCGTGACCACCACAAACATGTGGTCTTCGGCTATCGTGGCTGCCACGCGGGGCAGCTCGTTCCAGTGCTCCATCGTGATGCACTCCATGCGCACGTCTGCATGGTGGCTTTTTACAAAGGCTTCGATCATGGCAAGCGTGTCGCCGCGTCCGTGGAAGATGATGCGGCACTCCAAGTTGCCTGCCATGCGGCACAGGCGCTCTAACCAGCGGTAGAATCCCGGTTCATACTGTGCCCGTGACGGTACGGCCACCTGTATGCGCCGCAGTGTGCTGAGCGGTTGGTTGATACGGGCCATCACAATCTGCCGGTTGAGCCCGTTGAAGAGACTTTGGTGGAAATCTCCCCAGAACTTGCTGGAGCGATTGGGGTGCATGTGCATGCCGATGATGACCTCTGAGGCCTGAAACTCCTTGAATGCGTGCTTGATGCCGTTGGCGATGTTGGCCGCGATACGTACCTGTGTCTGCATGGCCACGTCGGCCGATGCCGCCAGTCCTGTAAGGTGGTCGAGCAGTTTGCGGCCCTCGCGCTGGTTGTAGGATGCGTTGGCATCGTCGTACACCACGTTGAGTCCCACCATAGGAGTCCTCAGCTTCTCGTTGCGCATGAGCATCGCCAAGTGTATGAGCCTGTCGGCATACTCGGGGTATTTGACCGGAATCAGCATCTTCTCCTCGTCCTTGCGGTGCTCGTCAGAGGCAAATTCCTTGTCTCTGAACGTGATCTGCTGCGCTGCCGACTCGGTGACAATGGTCGATATGATGCAGGTGAACAGGATCATGATGACCACGCCGTTGAGGATGGCGTCGTCTATCACCGGAGAGCCGTCGGGATTGGTGAGCCGTATGCCCACCATCACCATCGCTATGGCCCCGGCGGCATGTGCCGACGTGAGGCCGAACATCATGTTGCCCGAAGATATGGGCAGCTTCGATACAAAGGCCGACACGTATGCGGCCACCGCCTTGCCCAGCGTACCCGCCACCGTGATGCCGAGCACCACCCAGATGGTCAGCCCTCCGGCAAAGAGTAGCCGCACATTGATGAGCATGCCCACGCCAATCAGGAAGTAGGGGATGAAGAGGGCGTTGCCAATAAACTCGATGCGGTTCATCAGCGGCGACAGCCGGGGAATGTAGCGGTTGAGGATAAGACCCGAAAGGAAGGCTCCGAAGATGCCTTCGAGCCGTATCGCGTCAGACAGTGCCGCACTCATGAAGAGGATGCCCAGTACAAAGATAAACTGCATCACGGCATCGCTGTACCGACGCAGGAACCAGCGTGTGAGACGAGGGATGACCACAGCCAGGACGCAGCAAAACAGGGCTGTCTTGGCCGCGAAGCCCACCCAGAATCCGATGCCGATATCGTCTTGGCTGGCTGCCACGATGGCTGCCAGACCCATCAGCGCGATGAAGAGCGAGAGCATGGACGACCCCACGCTCAAGGAGACACTGGGCTTGCGCTGCAGGCCATACCGGCCCACGATGGGGTAGGCTATCAGCGTGTTGGAAGCCATGAGACAGCCCAGCAGCAGACTGGTGGTGACGGGATAATGCAGCCCCAACCGCATGGCGAGGTAGGTAAGCACGGCCGGCACCGCAAAGGTGAGTAACCCGAATATCCCCATCTGTTTCTTGCTCTTTTTCAGGCCCTCCATATCCATCTCCAGGGCAGCCAGAAACATGATGTAGTAGAGTCCCACCTTACCGAACAGCTCGAAAGAGGCATCGCGTGTCAGCACGTTGAGGCCGTGTTCGCCGATCAGCATGCCAGCCAGCACCATCCCGATGATGTGCGGGATGCGCAGCTTGCCCATGATGATAGGGGCAAAGAGGATGATGAGCAGCACGACAAAGAAAATCAGTGTCGGGTCGGTAATGGGAAAACAATGTGAGAAGTCGGGCATAAATGTCAGATATGATTGCAATTCCAGTGCAAAGGTGCAAAAAAAATATCACATATATCGATAAAATCCCTAAAAATTAACGGATAATAGGCCTAAAAGTTGTACTTTTGCACAGCAATTACATTTTAGACATAACATATATACAAAAATAAATTACTATCAAAAAAATGAAAGTAGCTATTGTGGGTGCCAGTGGCGCCGTGGGGCAAGAGTTCCTGCGCATCCTTGCCGAGAGAGAGTTTCCTATTGATGAGTTGGTGTTGTTCGGTTCGCAGCGCAGTGCCGGAACCAAGTACACATTCAAAGGCAAGGAGTATGAGGTGAAGCTGCTCCAGCACAACGATGATTTCCGTGGTATCGACGTGGCCTTTGTCTCTGCTGGTGGCGGTACGTCCAAAGAGTTTGCAGAGACCATCACCAAGCATGGTACGGTGATGATAGACAACTCGAGCGCCTTCCGCATGGATCCCGATGTGCCTCTGGTAGTGCCCGAGGTCAATGCCGCCGATGCGCTCTGCCGTCCACGTGGCATCATCGCCAACCCCAACTGTACCACCATCATGATGGTCGTGGTGCTCCAACCCATCGAGCAGCTGAGCCACATCCGCCGCATCCATATCTCTTCGTACCAGAGTGCCAGTGGCGCTGGAGCCGCAGCTATGGCTGAGCTTGAGCAGCAGTACCGCGAGATGCTTACCGACGGCAAGGTGTCTACCATCAGCAAGTTCCCCCACCAGTTGGCATACAATGTGATACCGCAGATCGACGTGATGACCGATACAGACTACACCAAGGAGGAGATGAAGATGTATCATGAGACGCGCAAGATCATGCACAGCGATGTGCGCACCAGCGCTACGTGTGTCAGGGTGTCTTCGTTGCGCTCACACTCCGAGTCTGTGTGGATCGAGACTGAGCGCCCGCTCTCCGTGGAAGAGGTACGCCAAGCCATAGCCGCAGCTCCGGGCTGCCAGTTGGTGGACGATCCCCAGAACTATGTCTATCCCATGCCGCTGGAAAGCGCCGGCAAGGACGATGTCTACGTAGGCCGTGTGCGCAAGGACTTGGCCAACGACAATGGCATCACCCTCTGGCTCACAGGAGACCAGATACGCAAGGGTGCAGCCCTCAATGCGGTGCAGATAGCCGAGTATCTGTTTAAGAAGTAATACACCTGCGCCCGGCGTAGGTAGCGCAAATCGCCCACAGAGGCCATGATGAGCAGCTTGATGGTTACAATGACCAAGCTGCCGATGGCCTCTGTGGGCGATTGTTGTTAGGATGGGGGCGACAGATGCTTACAGCTCTGCCACCACCTCAATCTCTACCATTGCATCTTTGGGCAATGTCTTGACTGCCACAGCCGAACGGGCAGGGTAGGGCTGGTTGAAGAAGGTGGCATACACCTCGTTCATGGCACCAAAGTTGGCCATGTCGGAGAGAAAGACGGTGGTCTTCACCACATGCGCCAGGTCTGTGCCGGCAGCGGCCAGCACCTGAGATACGTTGGTGAGCGACTGACGGGTCTGTTCGGCGATTCCGCCCTCGGCAAACTGGCCTGTGGCCGGGTCGATGGGCAACTGTCCGGATGCAAAAACCAGGTTGCCGGCTACGATGGCCTGGCTGTAAGGACCCACGGCTTGGGGTGCCTTGTCTGAATGGATTGCTTTCATACGTTGTAATTTATGATTAGATGGATTAAAATGAATACATAGCTACCGGCTGCGCCCCTAAGCCTTGATGTGGAAGCCCCGGTCGATGAGTTGCTCCCTGATTTGGTGGATGTGGTCGGCATTGCGGGTCTCGATCTTGATGCGCAGTTCGCAGGCGTTGATATCTTCGCGGTCGGTACTCCGCTCATGAATCACACTCACCACATTGCCGCCCAGTCCGGCGATGACCTCGCTCACCTGCAACAGCTGTCCGGGTTTGTCGTCAAGCTCGAGTGTGAGCAGACTGAGACGGCCGTCTTTGGCCAGACCGCGGTTGATGACACGGTTCAGGATGGTCACGTCTATATTGCCGCCGCTCACCAGGCACACCGTCTTTTTCCCTTGGATGGGAATCTTGTCAAACATGGCTGCTGCCACGCTCACGGCACCGGCACCCTCTGCCACCATCTTCTCCTCTTCGATGAGCCGCAGGATGGCGGCGCAGATTTCGTCTTCTGTCACCACACATATATCGTCCAGATAGGTCGAGCAGATGTCGTAGGTTAGGTTTCCCGGTGTCTTGACGGCGATACCGTCGGCAATAGTCGACACACGGCGCAGCGTTTCGGCATGTCCGTCACGCAGACTGTCGTACATGCTCGGTGCACCTGCTGCCTGCACGCCGTAAACCTTGACCTTGGGATTGAGGGTCTTGATGGCAAAGGCGATACCGCTGATGAGTCCGCCTCCACCGATGGGCACTACCACCGCCTCGATGTCGGGCAGCTGCTCCAAGAGTTCCAGACCGATGGTGCCTTGGCCTGCAATGACGAGCGGGTCGTCGAAGGGGTGGATGAATGTGTAGCCATGCTCATCGCGCAGCGACAGGGCCCGGGCGTAGGCATCGTCATACACACCGGGTACGAGACAGATTTCGGCTCCCAGACGGCGCGTGGCCTCCACTTTGCTGATGGGAGCGCCTTCGGGCAGGCAGATGAGCGACTTGATGCCGTTGGCCGAGGCGCCAAGTGCCACGCCCTGTGCATGGTTGCCGGCCGAACAGGCCACTACGCCCCGTTGCTGCTCCTCTGGAGACAACTGTGAAATCTTGTAGTAGGCTCCCCTGATCTTGAAAGAGCCGGTAATCTGTAGGTTTTCCGGCTTCAGATAGATGTCGCTTGCCGGGTTGAGCTTGGGTGCATGCACCAGGTCGGTGCGTCTGAGTATCTTACTGAGCACATAGCGTGCCTTATAAAATTCGTCGAGATTCATCATTCTTTCTCTCTCTTGTTGTCCTGTGTCTGTTTTTTGTGATGCAAAGATTGAGCAAACCGAATGCAATGGAGCTTGTTCCGATTGCTGAGGTGCCGCCAATCTTCTGCAAAGATTGAGCAAACCGAATGCAATGGAGCTTGTTCCAATTGCTGAGGTGCCGCCAATCTTCTGCAAAGATAGTGCAAAAAATCTTTTTTCTGCCATTCATTTAGAAAAAAGGACTCATTACAGCTGTTTTTCTCTCAATAATCTTATGCTTGCAATAGGTGGAAGTGACTTAATACAGATTTACTTTACACGGTATTAACAATTAAAGAAAGGTGTAAAGTAATGAAAAAAGAACGTAG
>SFKY01000123.1 GCA_004554665.1 Bacteroidales bacterium | reverse complement strand
TCAAGACGGAAGCGCTGCCCGGCCCACTCACCCTTGGTGTGCTTGAGGCGCTCGATGAAGGTGATGGCGCGGACCGCCGCCTTGCGATCGAAGTACCAGCCCTTGTCGAAGGCGTTGTCCAGATCGCGGTAGTATCTCTGTACGGCCAGCTGCACCAGCTCGCAGGTGAGGATCTGCTTGTCTCGTACCTGCTGAGCGTACAGTTCTGCCGGATGTAGTTTTGTGTTTGCCATTTTCTTGTTACATTTGTGGTGCTCACAGTTCTGTGAGACCTTGCTTTTATCGGCCATCCCGCTTCTTCTCTTGCTTGCTTAGGGATGGCCTCTTTTTATGTCCTTACTGTTCCTCGATATCCTCGAAGTCTGCGAAGTCATCCTTCTTAGCCATAGCCCCGGCCACGAGTGCGAGCACCCTTGCCCGGCTGGTCGGCGAGAGACCGAAGTCGCTGGCGAGGGCCTTCGCAGCTGACAGAGCACTCTCGGCCACCTTTCTCTTGGGGTTGACCTGAGTGATGCTGCCGGACTTCGTCTCCACGCTGATGGTCGCGCCCTCTTTCTCGATGTCGCGCATCATGTCATTGTACAGCCCCATCTCCCGGCAGTAGGCTATGACCAGATCCAATCCGAGAGTGTCCAGCACGCCCCGGTTCAGGAGCTCCGTTCCTACAATGGCGTAGATCTTCTTGGCCGTTCCCTTGAGTCCGCTCTTGGGCAGCGAAGACAGTGTTGCATTGTTCGACACTGTCGATACTGTTGACAATGACTTCTCCCCGGAGGCGCCTCCGCTCATGCGGCAGGGCTGGTCCGTACCCCGAAGCCGCTTCTGTTCATCCGATAATGCTTTTCGTCCTTTTCCCATATCCTGTGTTATCCAAATTCTCCAAATCTGCACGCGCGTGCAAAAGAGCAAAAACGCGATTGGCTTTTCAAAGGCCCGAAGGAAAGTGAGCCCCTACCCCTGCTTTCAGTTGTTAAGCACTTTGTAGTTAATGCATCCAATCCGCTCATCCGTTATCAAAGAGTTACGCCCTGTCTGGGCCACAACCCACCTTCAAATTGACACTTTTGTAACTCGCGCACACTTAAACCCTTACAAAACGCACTAAAAATCAATTAATCTTATGTTCATACGATGGGTGTCTTACCCTCGCTTCTTTTTGCCTGTGTTCATCAGCAGGTGGCTCAGCTTGCGGCTTGGAGCCGACTCAAAGAGCCTGCGCTGGCGAGCCATGTTGGTGTAGATCCTCGTGGTCGAGGGATCGGTGTGGCCCAGCATATCCTGAATGAGCTGTGGATCGTATCCCTGCTCAATCATCAGCGATCCACAGGTGTGACGAAGGGAGTGAGCTGTGATCTTGGGATCATCGATGCCGATGGCGCGGAGCCTCCGCTTGATGATAAAGCTGATGGTCTCGCGGTTGATGCGCTGCGGCTTGACTCCTCTCATGTGATTGGTGAAGAGCGGATCGCTCACCTCGAACTCACCTTTGCTCGATGTGTAGTCCTCGAAGAGAGCCATCACCTCGTCCGAGACCACCACCGTCTCGTGCTTGTCGGTGCGGCCCTTGCGCTGGATGTGCAGCATGCTCACGCCGTCCACCAGATCGAAGTCACAGATGTCGATGCGCTGCACCTCGCAGCTGCGAAGACCGTTGCTGAGCATCAGCAGGATCATCAGCTTGTCCCGCTTGCCGATAAGGGTGGAGGTGTCGATGCTCTCTAACAGGGTGCTGGCCTGCTTGCGCGTCAGAGGCAGCTTGTAATACTCCTTCTGCTTGTTGCTGCTCTTGATGCCGAGGGCGATGTTGTCGCAGTACTTCTTCCCTTCACACCAAGAGTAGAAGACCTTGACCACTGTCACATAGCCGTTGACGGTGAAGCTGCTCTTGCCAGCCTTCGAGAGGCTGTTCTTGTAGTCGATGACATCACTCCGTCCCGGCTCCCTCGGATCCACTCCCTTCGCCTTGAGGTAGCGGAACCATAGGCCGATCTTACGGCGGTAGTCACTCCGGGTGGCTGGCAGAGCATCCGTCTCCGAGATCCACTCATCGACT
>SFKY01000011.1 GCA_004554665.1 Bacteroidales bacterium | reverse complement strand
CGATAGACACATTTAAAAATATAGAGGGAAGTGATGTGACATTTGTCATGTCTACTATCAATTGTCTACCACTTTCACATGCCTCCATCATTTTATTATATAATGCATTGCCAGCTTTAGGCAAATTCATTTGTTGCTCATCAAAAACTGGTTGCATCTTAAATATAATCGTATCCATCATAATTTACCATTCAAAGTTATTAATTATTTCTTCAGTTTCAAGTTTTGAGGTATCAACTTCTAAATATATCAAAGAGCCGTCAAACTCAAAATCAGTTTTATAAAACTTTCTTACAAGATTATTCTTTACAAAAAGAGCGCAGCCACTAAAAACCCTTATCGTATCTGAATTGCTAATGATATTATCAAGCCCAAACCCTTTGTTCCTTTCTGTCGATTTTACCGTAAACGAATTCTTCAATGCCAGTTCCAATGCTCTCACATCACTATTGATATTGCCAACAAATCGTTTGACAGAATTCACAATCCCTATTCCAAAATCACAAATGGCAGCATGCACGATCTTGCGTTCTTCATCATATTTGATCAAAGAAAATGCCACATTACCAGCGTCAGCATGATCAAAAACGTTATAGTAAGACTCTGTAAGTCCAATATTTAAAGGACTCAAATCTTTATCACAGAAATACTGATTTTTAAAATACAATTCTACTTTTTTTGCATACAAGTCCATCTCCCCTTTGACAATCCGCCAAAGATTGAAAATATTGTCTGAAACATCAGCATCTACATGATTAACTCCACCACCAAAATACTGATTCATTTTCAAGTCATCAAATATAAACTCAAAAACATCATTATTAGACTGGCTGAGATACACCTGATATCCATTATTAAATAAATACTGAATCAAACAGGCAAGAGTTGTTAAATGCAAGGGCAAGAGATGCTCTTTCTTGATAGAGTCATCAAACCCTATTGTTACAGATTGACCTCGAGCACTATCAGCAAAACGTCTACGGTTATGCATTATACACCGAAGCCAGTAACCCTTATCAGTCTTTTCGAACCAAATATATTCTTTATCTTTTAGCATAGTTCCATGCATCTAAAGAAGCACTCACACACAAAAACCAACAATCAGCCAGACTCCATTCTCTCCTCCTTGACATGCAGATGACGTCAAGTGGAAAGACGGCTATCGCTAGTTCCGCAGATGGGCTTTATACATACAAAAATAGGGGAATGACAAGTTGAAAAACAAGTCTCTTCCTCCAATAATCTTTGTCATTAGCTCGCAGAGCATCTTCTTCAACAGTCGTGATGTCCTAAATACTACTTTAGTTCTGTTTGCAAAGATAACTAAAATAAATGAAATAGACAAATTAAATCCCCATTCTTTTGCCGCTATCCCATAATATATATAGATATGTTGCGCTACGGCTGGTAGGGCACCACCGTCTCACTCTCCCAGCAGGCCACCTGATACTCCGAGAACTCACGCAACTTGCCGGTGAGGGCCTGCTCGATGATGAGCGAGGCCACGGGAGCAGCCATATCGGCACCGAATCCACCATTCTCCACCATCACCGCCACGGCGATGCGGGGATTCTCCATCGGGGCAAAACCAATAAAGAGCGAATGGTCAGCACCCTCGTTCTCCGCCGTTCCTGTCTTGCCGCAAATCTTGTAAGCCGCACGATTGATGGAGGAGCATGTCCCCGATACCACAGCCGCCCGCATGCCCTGTATGGTGGTCTCTATAGACTCGGGAGTGGCCATAGACTGATGCCCGACCAGAAAGCGCGCGGGGAGCGGATGCTCCTCCGTACCACGCTGGATGTGCGGCGTAAAGTAATATCCTCGGTTGGCGATAAGAGCGGCCAGATTGCAGAGTTGGAGCGGCGTGGCCGTCACTTCCCCCTGCCCCATCCCCACCCACATGATGGCCGTGGGACCCCATGCGCCGTGATGGGTACGGGCCAGATAGGTCGAATCGGGCATGATGCCCTCCACCTCGCCGGCTACATCCACACCGAGTGTCCTGCCCAATCCGAAACTCTGCATATAGGCATGCCATCGGTTGATGGCTTGATGGCGGCTGCGATAGCGGGCGCTGCTTATCAGGTCGGCAAAGGCGCTGCAGAAATAAGCATTGCAGGAGTTGCCGATGGCTCCCACCAATGCTTGCGGCGAATGGTGGGGATGGCATCCTATATGGATTCCTGCCCTCGTGAATCCCCGATTGCAACCATAGCGCGTGGCGGGAGTGAGAAAACGCTCGGAGAGCATCACCATCGACTGCGCCACCTTAAACGTGGAACCCGGCGAATAGGCCATGCCCACCGCGCGGTTGACCGAATCGCGTCCGGGCGAGGCCGAAACCATGCATCGTATCGCTCCCGTGGCAGGTTCTATGGCTACGATACTTCCCTGTTTGCCGCGCATCATGCGCTCACCCAACTGCTGCAGCTTCGGGTCTATGGTCAGTGCGCTGTCTGTTGGCAACAGCTGTGCCTCTGCTCGCGAAATGCCCACCAGCAGCAATATTCCTATCAGTGTTACTTTCATTTTATCCATTCTTTGCAAAATTGGTTTGTGTTGCCATAGTTGTCTTTATAAGATAAGCCGACAATCAAGACAACAGACACAACCAGCGTTATATCAAGTGTTGTCACAGTTGTCGTTATAAAACAGTTACCTACGGGGATTCTACACGCGCTGCTCTGTATTGTTGAATTTGAGCATGCGCGCTGGCACGCTGTCGCGGATGGCATCGACGAAGAGGCGGAGCACTGCATGCCGGATAAAGTTCTTGTTGGTAAGCATCACCACCTCGCGGGTGGGAATGGGGATGGCAAAGGGGCGCACCAGCGACCGCTGTCCGTCGGTGAGCTGCTCCAATGCCAGTTCGGGAATAAAGGTCACACCCTGTCCGGCCTCCACCATGCGCATGAAAGTCTCGATGCTGCCCAGCGAGTAAGTGGATTTGCTGTCACAGGCCGACTTGAGGTTACAGAACTTGACCAGTTGGTCGCGGAAGCAATGGCCCTCATCGAGCAGCCACAGGAACTGCGATGCCAAATCGGCCGTTTTGATATGGCGGCACGACGAAAGTGTGCTCGTTGCCGACACGTAAGCCAAAAACTGCTCGTAGAAGAGCGTCTGCCGGTCATAGGCATCCATATCGTCGAGGCTTACCACCACCGCAGCGTCTATCTCTCCCCTGCCCAAGGCACGCTTGATGTCGGCCGACTTCATCTCGGTCACCCGAATATCCATCTCGGGATGGGCAGCGACCAGTTTCGGGAAAAACCGGGGCAGCAGATAGGGGGCTATCGTGGGCAGTATGCCCAGCCGGAAAGTGCCCACCAGCGACTGGCGTTCCTCGCTGACGATGTCCTTGATCTTCTTGGCACGGGCCAGCACCTTCCACGCCTGTTCTACCACCAGCTTGCCCACCGGCGTGGGCACCACCTGCTGCGACGACCTTTCAAAAAGCTTTACATCCAGTTCGGTCTCCAGCTTCTGTATCATTGCACTGAGTGTGGGTTGTGTCACCCCACACTGTTCGGCGGCTTTGGCAAAATGTCGTAGCCTGTATACGGCCACAATATACTCCATCTGTTGTAGTGTCATATTATGGTTATAGGTGTCACCTGCCCCATACACCGTGCATAGAGCAGGGACGATTATGCGACAAATATAGCACTTTTTATGGGAAAAAACATCCCCGTTACGACCTTTTAACCAAAAAATAGATAAAATCTATCGAAAGATAGACACTTTCTGTTTGCAATAAAAATGATTTCTTATTACCTTTGCAATAGAAAAAAACGAAACATTTACAACAAAACAGACACGATTATGAAAGAACTGAAAGGAACAAAGACCGAGAAGAACCTCATGGAGGCTTTCGCAGGTGAGTCAATGGCAAGAAACAAGTACTCTTATTTCGCATCACGCGCCAAGAAAGACGGTTACGAGCAGATTGCTGCCCTCTTCGAGGAGACTGCCGCCAATGAGAAGGAGCATGCCAAACTGTGGTTCAAGTACCTTGAGGGCGGTGCTGTACAGGACACCATGACCAACCTGAAGGCTGCTGCCGAGGGCGAGAACTACGAGTGGACCGACATGTACGACCGTATGGCCAAAGAGGCTGAGGAAGAGGGCTTCACAGAGATTGCAGCCCGCATGCGCGGTGTAGCCGAGGTGGAGCGTCATCATGAGGAGCGCTACCGGAGACTGCTGCAAAACATCGAAGAGGGCATCGTCTTCTCCCGCGAGGGCGACACCATCTGGAAGTGCCGCAACTGTGGACACATCGTCATCGGCAAGCAGGCTCCCGAACTCTGCCCTGTATGCAACCATCCGCAGAGCTACTTCGAGATCAATGCACAAAACTATTAAAGACCCGTTTCGCTGAGAGACACCACGGGTGGCCGCGTGCCGCCCACGGTCTCTCTCCGAATCTACCCTCACACACTTCCCAAAGGAAGCTATCTGCAACTAATTTATTAACCATTTAAGAACAAGGAGACAAAACAATGAGAAGTATCACAACATTTGATTTACAGTACGCACACCGTTTCTACGGTTTCCAGGGCGAGGCGCAGTATCTGCACGGACATACCGGCGTGCTCACCATTGAGGTGGAAGACTCTATCAATGAGGGCGTGAACATGGTCTATCCCTGCAACGAGATTCAGAAAGTGGCATGGGACGTACTCAAAAACTTTGACCACGCGCTTATCCTGCGCGCCGACGACCCGCTGCTGCCGGCCATCCTCGATGTCTATGAGAAGCAAGGTATCAAAGACGGACACCCCAGAAACACCATGAAGGGCGAGGCTTTCCATACCGAACTGGCCACTGCCTATCCCGACGCTCGTCTTGTCGTGACCAAGGAGACCATGACCGTCGAGGGAATGATCAAGATTGTCTACGACCTGCTCAAGGACAAGCTCAACATTGCCAAGCTCACCTTCACCAGTGGTGTCAATGCTGCCAGTGCCGAGTTTGACACCCGTAAGCAGATAGACCGTTGCCCGCTCTGCGGCATCGCATTAGACGAGAACGGGGTCTGCCCCAAGTGCGGCTATCGCAAATAACCCTCCCTCTAAGCGCATACGACTATGGACATCACGGTATTGTTTAAGCTCACTTACGGTCTCTATGTGGTTGGGGCTATGGACGGCGAACGCCCTGTGGGATGTATCATCAACACCTGCTTCCAGGTGACGAGCCAGAATCCCATCCTCGCCATCTCGCTCAACAAAAACAACTATACGCTCGAGGCTATCCGCAAAGGCAAGCGTTTCTCGCTCTCCATCATCGCCGAAGACACGGATTCCACCATCATCGGAACGTTCGGTTTCTGTTCGAGCCGTGACCGTGACAAGTATGCCGACTATGGTTACACCACCCATGAGGGTGCTCCGCTTGTCAACGGACGATTTGCCGGAAGGCTCATCCTCGATGCCATCGATTTTGTGGACAACGAGACCCACGTCGTGGTGCTGGCCCGACTGGCAGATACCGTGCAGGGCGAGGGCAAGCCCATGACCTACGAGTATTACCATCGCGTAGTGAAAGGTAAAGCGCCTAAAAACGCGCCCACCTACGTGGCAGAAGAGACGAAGCCAGAGGCAGAAGAAGCTCCCAAAGCCACGCGCAAGTTCAAGTGCAACCTCTGCGGCTATGTGGCCGAGGTAGAGGGCGATTTGCCCGAAGACTACCGCTGCCCCCTCTGCAAGGCTGGCAAAGACTTGTTTACGGAGATAGGTTAGCCATAGTGGCGTTACCGCTACCCTTTAAGTGTGTACCCCATCTGGTGGTTGGGTACACACTTTTTTTTCTACTCAACAGCAGAACTGTCGAGAACTGTACCTCTACGGTGCCAAGCAGTTTTGCTGCTTGCATGGTGACTCGTTACGCTATCTATATCCTGCTATTCTTTCTGCCAGCTCATTGAGCTCCAGGCATTGTGCCCGGGTGATGGTCCTCTTTTCCATGTGGTAGTTGTAAGGGCTGATTTGCAGTAGCAATCCATCAGAACAAGCATTAAAACTTTCACCAGAGGGCTTATACATCTTTGGAAATCCATTCTCACGCAGCAGAATGATGCGATAGCCACAATTCATGGCTTCACGCAACACCTCTTTCTCCTTCAGCGAAATCGCTGCACTCACCAGTACACCACCGCGTTCACCACATGCCAACCATTCTTTGCGAAGCATGACATTCTTTTCGTCCGTATAGCAACGATGAACGACAACCGCCATCTTATCAGGAATATCCAAAAGAAAACGGTTTCCCACTATTTGGCACACTCGACCAGCTATCTCCATATCATGAAGCACCGTAAAGTACTCGGGATGTTTCCTTTTGATAAAAAGACGGCGTGGATTGTCATCGAGATAAGCTTTCCAACGGTCAAGCTGCTCGCCAGACTATGGTCAGGCATCATACACACCTTCCACACATTGACCATGGGGTAAAACTGAGGAATCTTCCTTATTTCCTCATTTTGGATGACCACACCAAGTTCTGAACATTCCACACGGGGCGTATCTGAAGCGTGAGCAAACGTATTGGGATGTACTACCAATTCACCAAACAATGGCAAACGTCCGGCTACTACCAAGGTCAACATGTAGGTACCTTTCCTATGGTAATCATGCCATAGGCATCTGCGCTTCATCGAATGCTTTGTCTCTTGCACCTCCGTCCCCTTTGCGGCCTCTTCGCGGTTCATCCATCCTTTGCCTTATATCCTATAAGCTACCCCTAACTTAAACTCAAAAGTCTGGGCATGCACATTGGGATGATAGCGGTAGTTGGTGGCACGGATAAAGTATCTGCTCGAGAACTCGATGTTCAGGCCTCCCTTGATGTGGAAGAGAAACATGGGATTGAACACCACCAACGAGGCATCAGACTTGTCGCCCTGCACATTGTAGTACAGGGGATTGGTATCGGTAAGGTCTTTCTCCTCGTACCCTTTCCATGTATAGATATGGTAGTAAGCCACATCGAGCGAGAAACGGCCCAGGCGCGCAAAGTCCATACGGGTGTGGCTCTTGAGGGCATAGCCGCTGCCCATATTGTAGTCGCGGTCTATCACATTGTAATAATCGCTCTTGGATCCGCCCAGCAGGATGGCATCGAGGAATACCCGCTGCTCGATGGCCGACACATTGCTTACATTACAGAAACGGTAGATGGCACCGGGCCCCACACCCACCGCCTCGGAGATGCGATATGGGGTGAGCGAGGTTCCGTCTTTGACCGGCTCCGAGTTGTAGAAATTGAAGTGCTGGAAGATACCCAACTGGGCCTGCAGGCGATCTCCATCGTGGATGGGGGTTCCCCACAGCCTACCCATGAGGCGTGCCGAGTTGACCAGCGGCTGACTGCCCGAGATGGCCAGCGACACATCGGCCGTGAAATAGTCGTAAGGCTGATTGGCCTCGCCACCCAACGCATCGCCATACTCCACTCCCACATTCACATACGGACTGTACTCTCCCCTGAACAAGCTGCCATCGTCTGCCAGATAGCGGTTGCCCACCGACACCATAAACTCCACGGGTATGCGGTTGTAGTCATGGTAACGGTAATGCCGATGGCGCACAGTGAAGGCATCGCCGCGCACAATGCGGTTGAAGCCCTGGATGGGATTGACGAGAAAAGCACCTGCCTCACGGACAAAACGGCCGAAGCCCTGCTTGCTGTCATCGAGAATCAGATGAGAGAGCCTGTTGGTAATCTCACCGATGCAGGTACCTCCGAGCGAGGTGGCTATCCAGTCGTTGATGGCAGGCGGCTCACACTCGGCCAACATCTCCCACATGAGGCTACCCCCGATGGCGTAGGGCACCGACTGCCAGAACGAGAGGCCGTTGGAGCGGGCACTGTTGAAGTACAGGTTGCCATGATAGGGATGCGCAAACAGGTTGGTCGAAAACGGGTCGTTGTCCCATACAAAACCGCGCTTGAAGTTGTCCTTGATAGTATGGATGTTGACCTGCGCGAAGTCCTCGTTCATCACAAACTTGTCAAACGAGAACACCAGCAGGTTGATGCCTGTCGCCTCGGCGGCGGCCAGCCAGTAACGCTTGCGCTGGGGCAAGGCCATGAGCGAGTCGGCCATCGGCAGCCCTATTTCGGGTTTCGACGGGCGTTGCAGCGCCGACCTGCTGTGGCGACAAGCCACCGACAGGCCCACTTGGGCGATAAACTTGTCTTCGTACCGCTCCCTGCTGCCATAGTGGCGCGTGTCTCCATATCCCACCGAGGCAAACAGTCCGAGCGTGGGCGACAGCTTATAGTCGGCGTTGAGATGGGCCTGCAGCGAGTACAGGCGGTCGGGCTTGGTGCGTGAGTTTTCCTCAAAAGTCTCGATGTGATAAAAGCCCACGTCGCCGCTCAACGTCCATCGGGGAGAGAGACTGACATATTGGCCAAGCCTATAGAACAAGGTACCCGAAAACTTCTTGTCCAGTCCCATATAGTGTGTGCCCAATCCGATGATGCTGTACGTGGAGCGGTTTCTGAATCGCATGGCACCATTCAGTTTAGACGTATTGCCCATATAGGCCAAGAAGTCGATGGCTGTCGACGGACTCACATTGACCAGTCCTATCTTGCGCGCCCTGGTGTCGTGGGTCACGTTGACCAGTCCTATCTGCACGCCACGCGGATGGGCATCGGCCATATTAAGGATACCCACCTGCAGGCCCTGCAGGGTATCGGCAAAGTTGTAGATGCCCGCCTGCACGCCGCGCATGTTGTCCGCACAGATGTTGGCGATACCCGACAGCTGCACGCCGCTCTCCACACCCATCGCGATGTTGGTGACAGCCGACAGCTGCACGCCCCGCATGGAGTGCGTGGCGATATTGGTCAGTCCGGCAATCTGCAAGCCCCTCATGTCTCTTGCCACTGTCGACACCGTACCGATATTCAGCCCCCTCATGTCTCTCGAAACGATACCCGAGAGCGCCCCTATCTGCACACCGCGTAGCGTATCGACATTGCTGAAGATACCCACATTCAGGCTGCTGCACAGTGCCGTGTCGGCATGATAATGGTTAACCCCTAATGCCAGGTTATGGTACCACTTGCGGCTACCCGTAGTCTGCGCCGACACGATGGTGACCATCAGCCATGCGGCCAACACTACCAATAATCTGCATCCCTGTATGGTCTTTGTCATTCCTCGTTCCATGAGCTGTATTTCCTTTTTACACCTTATTATATATACCTCACACCACTGCTCCGCGCTGAGGGTACAGAGCATACCCAAAGCCACGTGTGATACAGATGCAAAATTAAGTAAAATCGCAAACAGCACCGCACGATTTCTATAAAAAATACATAAAATGGATACCGAAGGAGCTAACGAGCCATACGAGACACGGGACAAAACGGACGGCGATACCCAAAAGTGATGACACGGTTTTGCCGACTATTGGGTATTGTCTGCCAATCGTTTTCGTCCTAACTTTGCAGTCGTAAAAATCACCCGATATGTGAAATCTATACAAACAGATAATATTAACATAGTAAGGTATGACTAAAAAACACATCCGGAGCATCGCATTCACAGCCGGCACAGCGGCGCTCTTCTCCATCCTCCCGGCAAATGGCCAGACCACGGCCTTAGACAGCATAAGCACCCACGCTCAGGAAAAGCGGCTCAGTATCGGCGGCTATGCCGATATAGCTCTTACCCGCAATTTCTACAGCGACAACGTGTACCGTTACAGCAACGCCGCCCTCTACAAGGAAGACAAGAGTCATGGACGATTCGACGTTCCCCACGCTGTCATCTATCTCAGCTATAATTTCGGCAAGGGCTGGAGCATGTCGAGTGAAATCGAGTTTGAGCACGGCGGAGCAGGCGGCGCCATCGAGAAAGAATTTGAGGAAGCTGGTGAATGGGAGCAGGAGACGGAAAAAGGAGGCGAGGTAGAACTGGAACAGCTGTGGATCCAGAAGTCGTTTGGCCGCGTGGCCAACATCCGTATCGGCCACTTTGTGGTGCCTGTGGGCCTGACCAATGCCTATCACGAGCCTACCCACTACTTTACCGTCTATCGTCCGGAGGGCGAGGGTACCATCCTGCCTTGTACCTGGCACGATACGGGTATCAGTTTCTGGGGACGTGCCGGACGGTGGCGCTACGAGGTACAGCTGGTGGCGGGATTAGATGCCTTCCTCTTCGACAGAGACAACTGGATTCAGAGTGGTTCAGGTACGCCGTTTGAGTTTAAGGTGGCCAACAAGTATGGTTTTGCCGCACGCATCGACCATTATGCCTTGCCCGGACTGCGCTTTGGTCTGAGTGGCTACTACGGACAGTCCATGCACAACACCTACCCGCATGATTTGGAAAACAGTGGCAACAAATATGAGCACGTAAAGGGGGTAGTGGCCGTGGGGGCACTCGATCTCACCTACCAAGGTCACAACTGGATTGTCCGTGGCAATGTGGACTATGGCTATGTGGGCGATGCGGCGACCATCAGCACCGCCAAGCGAAACATCAATGCTACCAACGCTCCTTATAAGAAATCGCCCGTGGGCAAAAATGCGGTGGCAGCCGGCGTAGAGGCTGGTTACGATATCTTCTCACAGATTCCCAAACTGCGAGCTGACAACCAGCGGCTCTATGCCTTCGGCCGATACGAATACTACAACTCGTACATTCCGGCTGTGGAGCAGGCCCGCTACGAATATACCAAACGCCAACGCATGGCGGTAGGTTTCAACTACTATCCATTACCGCAAATTGCGGTCAAAGCCGAGTACTCCAAACGCTTCCTCAAGAGCCAATACAACCATGAGCCGTCCATCTCTATCGGCATCGCCTATGAGGGGTTCTTTTTGTAAAGGTAAAACGGTAAAGAGGTAAAACGGTAAAAAGGCTTATTAAAGGTAAAACGACTAACTGTAGGGACGCACATTCGTGCGTCCGCCTCCATCACAACCAAAAAAAAATTACAATCAACTGAATATCAACATCTACAAAAAAGAACGTATCACATGAAAAAGTATCTGACAATGGTGCCCGCCCTGATGCTGGCACTCTCTATGGCACTGACAATGGGTGCCTGCAGCGATGACAACAGCCCCAGTAGCGGAGAAGACAACACGCTGGCCACCGAAAAGGAGGCTATGATGCAGAGCATCGCCAACCAATACGTCAACTATGTCATCTATCCCACGTACGCCGACTTGGCCGAGGAGACCAGCGAACTCTACAACCGTCTGGAAGCGGTGAGAGACAAGTTTAAGAACGATCCTGCCAGCGTGCAGCAGAGCGAGATAGACGCCATCTGTTCCATCTTCTTACAGGCGCGCGCCTCATGGGAAGAGAGCGAAGCTTTCCTCTATGGTGCAGCGACCGACTTTGGTATCGACCCGCACATCGACACATGGCCACTCGACCTCGACGGATTGGCTACCGAGTTGGGCAACGCCGCCAAGATTGCCGCCCTCGACGGCGAGGAGGGCATCGCTTATGCCGGTGGCAAGATGGGACAGGAACTGCTGGGCTTCCACGGCATCGAGTTTATCCTCTTCCGCGACGGGAAAAACCGCACCGTCGAGTCTTTGCGCGCCAATGAGACACACGAGACTTTCGTAAACACCGGGACACAGGTGAGTGGGTGCGAGGAGCTGATCTATGCCACCGCCGTGGCGGGAGACTTGAGAGACCGATGCTGGCAACTGGAGGTGGCATGGAACGAGCAGGCACCCCAAAGCCATATCGACCGTGTGGCAGACGAGTGCGAACTGCCCTATACGGTGGTGGGCAACGGCTACTCGTATGGCAAAAACATGACCGAGGCCACCAAGGCCGGCAGCACGTATGCCACATGGCGCGTGGTGATGGCCACCATCTTAGTGGCAGGATGCTCCAACATAGCCCAGGAGGTGAGTGCGCAGAAGATGGGACAGGCCTATACGGGCGAAGACCCCAACTACATCGAGTCGCCTTATAGCAAGCGGTCGTTCACCGACTTCAAAGACAACATCGTGAGTATCGAAAACTCGCTCTATGGCGGTGTAGCGGCCCACAGAGCCAAGAGCAAGTCGGTGATGGCTTACTTGGAGAAATACAACCCGACGATGGCCGCCTCATTGGCTGCTGCCCTCACGCTGTCTGCCAGCAAGCTCACAGCCTGCATCAACAGCGGCACCGCCTTTGTGGACAATCCCAAAGCCGCACACGTGAAAGAGGCGATGGATGCCATTGCCACACTGGATGCAGAACTGACAAAGGCGGCCGACTGGATTTCCAAGAACTAACCCTTAATCCCAACAAAGACTATGAAGAGACTATATAGCTATCTGCTCATGGCCGGCATGGGCCTGACAGTGCTCACCGGCTGCACAGACGACGATATCCCCTCGCAGAGTAACGCCGAAAACACCGGCGACGAGAACTATGTAGGAAAGGCCGTGGGCAACTTTGCGGCCGAAGAGTGGTATCCCGGCGGCGAACTGGGCACGACGCTGAACATCACGGCCGGATGCTACGAGGACGAGGCACCTGCCGTGGCCCAAATGGGACTGACCAGTGCGTTCAACTCGGGCGAGTACTTCTTTGAGCGTACCTTTACCATCAACACCAAGCCCTTCAGCGGACTGGGACCGGCCTCGGTGCGCAAGTCGTGCCTCGACTGCCATCCCGGTTACGGACACGGCAAGCGCCAGCTTACCTACCGCTCCACCTTTGGCAACGGTTATCTGCTGGTGGTGTACCATCCCACCGACGGGGTCAACAGCAACGACGGCCCATACATCAGCGAGGTGACGGGCATGCCCCAGACCCAGGCCACTTCGCCCTTCCTGCCGCCGATAGACGAGGAGCAAATACAACTGACATGGAAGAAGGTGACCGCCATGGAGAGCGGCATACCGATGGAGTTTGCCGACGGCGAGAAATTTGAGCTCATCTATCCTGAGGTATTCATCCCGGCAAGCGCTTTCAACACCGACCCCGTGCCCACCAACCTCGCCTTCAGGCTCGAATCGACCATCGGCATCATGGGCACCGGACTCATCGACGCCATTCCCGACGACTCGCTCCGCAAGCAGTATCAGGCGGAAGCGCCCTATGTGGAACTGAACCCGGCGATGTGGGATGCCGCAGCCAACGACTGGGCCTCTACGGCGTGGTACACCAACTGGACAGCTCCCGGCGCACTGGCCGACGGCACCGCGTGCACCAAGAAAATAAAACGATACACCTATGCGCTGACACGTGCCAGCCTGCAAGACGGCGCTGGTGCCAACGCCATCTGGAATATCACCAACGTGACACGGCCCGACAGGCCCAAACTCTACACCACGGCAGCATGGGCCAAAGCCATGTCCAAGAACCCGGAGGTAATCGGCAAGATCAAGGCCGACCCGGCATCGCCTTACCATGCTGACGGCACCGAAGAGGGTATCGCCGAGGCGGTGCTCAACCTGCTCTCGCCCACCACCAACCAGTTTGACAACCCGTGGCACAACTTCGAGGCCGAGATGAGCAACGACGACTATTACTCGTTCATGGTCTGGCACCGCGGCCTCTCCATTCCTCGTGCCCGAGACCTCAACGATACGCAAGTACAACGTGGCAAGCAACTGTTCCACGAGATGGGATGCGCCACCTGCCACCGCCCATCGTGGACCACGGGCGACGACAACTACTGGACGTCTGACAACATCAAGGGCCGACAACTGCCCCGCTATCCCCGGCAGAAAATCTATCCTTACTCCGACTTTGTGCAGCACAAGCTCTATATGGTCAACGACATCCACGGCTCATGGTGCCGTACCACTCCGCTCTGGGGACGCGGCCTCTCGTTTGCCAACACGGGTGCCGAGGACCGGCTGCACGACTGCCGGGCGCGCAACGAGGTCGAAGCAATACTCTGGCACTGCTACAGCCGCAAGAGCCACGCTTTCGAATCGGGCTACAGGTTCTACCAGCTCTCCAAGGAGGACCGCGATGCCGTGGTGAAATTCCTGCGAGCCATCTGATGGGGACCAATATTTTTCGTAAATGCCACCTTTACGGCGCTAATCATGGCATTTAGCATGCCTAAATGCAGCATTTAGGAAAACCAAAGGCCATCACTACCCCAACCAATGGATATAGGCAAATGATGAAAAAAACGTTATATTTCTCTTATGTGCTGCCGATGGCGGTCATGGCAGCGGCCACCGCCATCGGCACCTGTCAAGGCCAGTCTGCTGCTGTACACCACGTGTACGGCAGCGGATGGTTTGTGTGTCTGTGGGCGTTGCTGACACTGGTATCGGTGCTGTGGCTCATGCGCCACAAGCCCCACCGGTGGAGCGTGTGGGCACTGCACGCCGCCCTGCTGCTCATCTTGGCCGGGGCGCTGGTGACCCGTCTCACCGCCGCCACGGGCACGGTGCATCTGCGAGAGGGTGAAATGACAGAGGAATGGGTAGTGACCGGCGCCGATGGACACGCTACGATGCGGAAGCTGCCCTTCGGTCTCAGGCTCGACCAGTTCAGCGTGCAGTATGACGCTGGCACGCAAACGCCGGCCGACTACACATCGGTAGTGACGGTGACGGAGGGTGACGGGCACTTCCGCGCCACGGTGTCGATGAACCACATCCTGTGCCATCGCGGCCTGAGGCTCTACCAGAGCGGGTACGACGAGGATGGACACGGCACCACGCTGGCCATCAACGCCGATCCGTGGGGCACGCCCATCACCTATGCGGGCTACGCGCTGCTCTTCATGGCACTTATCGCCCTCTTGGCCGACCCGCACGGAGGATTCCGCACGACACTGCGCAGCGACACTTTGCGCCGCTGTCTCGGAGGTGTGGCCATAGGACTCGGTCTGGCCACCCCACTGCAGGCTGCCCCTACCCTGCCACGGGAGACGGCCGAACGCATGGGGCAGCTCTATGTGCTGTCGGGCGACCGCATCTGCACCCTGCAGTCGTATGCCACAGCCTTTATAAGAAAGTTGTGCGGAGACACCTCGTATCGAGGACTCACGGCCACACAGGTGCTCTGCGGATGGATCTTCTGGGGCGACGATTGGGCCACCGAACAGTGCATCCGCCTGCGTGGCAAGGAGTTGGGCAACCGGCTGCTGCTCCCCAACCCCATCTCGCTCAACGGTTTTTTCGGATACCCCTCGCGCAACTATGTGCTCGGTCCCTATGTGAACCGCTACTGGCAGGGAGACCACAGCGCGTGCTGCCGCCAAGCCAACGACATGGACGAGCGGCTGCAGCTGGTGTTTGACTTGCGCAAAGGCAAACCGCTCAAGATGTTTCCCCACACGCATGGGGGCCAGACGGTATGGCTGTCGCCCACCGATAGCCTGCCGCACAGTCTGCCGACAGCCGACAGCCTGTACATACGCGGCGCGTTTACGCTGTTGTACCAATACGCCAAGGTGCATGCCTATGCCGAGATGGACAGCATGATAACCAAGATGCACCGCTACCAGCAGTTGCATGCCGCGGGTTCATTACCTCCGGCCACACGCACGTGGGCGGAGCGGGCCTATCTGCAGGCAGACATCACGGGATGGCTGTACAAGGGCTGTCTCGCCGTAGGCATGGCCCTGCTCATCGCCTCTATCATCGGTCTGGGCAGGGGCAGGCGGAGGCATCGGAGATTCCCGGTGGTGTGGACGCTCGGACTACTGGCATGGATGGCGCTCACGGCTGTGCTCGTATTGCGCTGGATGGCCTCGGGTACGGTACCGCTGGCCAATGGCTATGAGACGATGATGGTCCTGGCATGGGCATCGCTGCTGACGGCCATCGTGACAAGTTGGCACTGGCGCATCATGCTGCCCTTCGGACTTGTGGTGAGCGGCTTCTTCCTGTTGGTGAGCCACATGGCCGAGGCCGACCCCACCATCACACCGACCATGCCCGTACTCAGGTCGCCCCTGCTCAGCCTGCACGTGTCGGTCATCATGCTTGCCTACGCGCTATTGTCGCTCACCTTTGTCTGTTCGCTCACGGCGCTCGTCAGCCGGCGTGAGACAGCCGCCCCTCTCATGCTGTTGGGGCGTGTGATGCTCTATCCTGCAGTGGCGCTGCTGGCCATAGGCATCTTCATCGGCGCTGTGTGGGCCAATATCTCATGGGGCTGTTACTGGAACTGGGACCCCAAGGAGGTGTGGGCGCTGATTACGCTCATGGTGTATGCCATTCCGCTACACGGCAGGTCGGTGCCGGCATTGCAGCGGCCACTGCTGTTCCACTTGTTTGTATGCGGCGCTTTCGCCTCGCTGCTGATGACCTATTTCGGGGTCAACTATCTCATGGGAGGCATGCACTCCTATTACGGATAACCGATGATGCGGAAACCGTGCCGACAAATTTGGCACGGTTTTTGTAAATCGATGGTCAGAAGTAACAATACAAATAACAACTTACAACTATGCAAAAAGGTAATATAGGTGTAACGACAGAGAACATATTCCCTGTCATCAAGAAATTTCTTTACTCAGATCATGAGATATTCCTGCGTGAGATGGTGTCGAACGCCGTGGATGCCACGCAGAAGATAAAGACCCTGGCCGCACAGGGTGACTTCAAGGGTGAGATGGGCGATCTGGCCGTACGTGTCACGCTGGACAAGGAGGCAGGAACCCTCACCATCAGCGACCGGGGTATCGGTATGACCGCCGAGGAGGTGGACCGCTACATCAACCAGATCGCCTTCTCGGGTGTGAACGACTTCCTGGAGAAGTATAAGGACAAGGCCAACGCCATTATCGGCCATTTCGGCCTGGGATTCTACTCGGCATTCATGGTAAGCCGACAGGTGGACATTGTGACCAAGAGCTACAAAGAAGGCGCGCAGGCCGTGAAGTGGAGCTGTGACGGCAGTCCGGAATATACACTTGAGGATGTGGAGAAGGAAGACCGCGGTACGGATATCATCCTCCATATCGATGACGACTGCAAGGAGTTTCTCGAGAAGGCCCGCATCGAATCGCTGCTCAACAAGTACTGCAAGTTCCTCGCAGTGCCCGTGGTTTTCGGCAAGAAGCAAGAGTGGAAAGACGGCAAGTATGTGGATACCGATGAGGACAACGTGATCAACAGCGTAGAGCCGCTCTGGGCCAAGGCACCGAGCACCCTGAAGGATGAGGACTACAAGAGCTTCTACCGCACACTGTACCCCATGCACGATGAACCGCTCTTCTGGATTCATCTGAACGTCGACTATCCGTTTAACCTGACGGGTATACTCTACTTCCCTCGCGTGAAGAGCAACCTGGAACTGCAACGCAACAAGATACAGCTCTACTGCAACCAGGTATTCGTGACCGACCAGGTGGAGGGTATCGTGCCCGACTTCCTCACGCTGCTGCATGGTGTCATCGACTCACCGGACATTCCGCTCAACGTAAGCCGCAGCTACCTGCAGAGCGATGCCAACGTGAAGAAAATATCCACCTATATCACCAAGAAGGTGGCCGACCGGCTGCAGAGCATCTTCAAGGAAGATCGCAAGGCCTACGAAGAGAAGTGGGATGACCTGAAGATATTCATCAACTACGGTATGCTGTCGCAAAACGACTTCTACGACCGCGCCAAGGACTTCACCCTGCTGAAGGATGTGGAGGGTAAATACTTCACGCTCGACGAATACCGCACGCTGATCAAGGACAACCAGACCGACAAGGACGACACGGTGGTCTACCTGTATGCCAATGACGCCACGGAGCAGTATGCCTACATCGAGGCTGCCAAGGCAAAGGGCTACAGTGTGCTCCTGCTCGACGGCCAACTGGACACGCCGATGGCCTCGATGCTGGAACAGAAACTCGAGAAAAGCCGCTTCACCCGCGTGGATGCGGACATCGTAGACCGACTGATTGTCAAAGAAGAGGCCAAGAAGAGCGAACTGACCGACGACGAGCGTGACAATCTGTCAGAGATATTCCGCTCACAGATGCCAAAGATGGACAAGGCTGAGTTTATGGTAGACGTATTGCCGCTGGGCGAGGCCAACCAGCCGGTAGTGATTACCCAAAACGAGTACATGCGCCGTATGAAAGACATGAGCCGCTACCAAGAGGGCATGGGATTCTACGCCCAGATGCCCGACTCGTACTCACTGGTGCTCAACACAGACCATCCGCTGGTGAAAGAGGTGTTGGACAATGCCACTAAGGCTACGGCTGACGCACTGAAGCCCGTGGTGAGCGAGCTCAGGGGACAGGAAGCGCGGCTGGCCGCACTCGAACAGAGCCAGAACGGCAAGAAACCCGAAGAAATCAGCCAAGAGGAGAAAGACGACAAGGCCAACACACAGAAGGCCATCAACGAACAGCGTGACAAGAAAAAGCAGATTATCGACGAATATGCTGCCGGCAACGGAGTGGTAAGCCAGTTGATAGACTTGGCACTGCTGCAAAACGGCATGCTGAAGGGCGCACGCCTCAACGCTTTCCTCAAACGTTCGATTGACTTGATAAAATAAGCCAAAATAGACCTGACAGCCCCCGATTCTATGCGAAATCATGAGAATCGGGGGCTTTTTTGAAAGTTTTTTGAAAAAAGTTTGGAAAAAGTTTGGAGGTTACAAAAAAACTCCTTACCTTTGCACTCGCAATTCAGAAACAAGGCTAACGCCTTACGGAAAGCAAAACTTAAAAGTTGGTTCCGTAGCTCAACTGAATAGAGCATCTGACTACGGATCAGAAGGTTGTGGGTTTGAATCCCGCCGGAATCACAAAAAAAGGATTTGGATACGTCCAAATCCTTTTTTTATTTTCCCGTTCGCTTGCACAATTGGAAGGTTTGCACTATCTTTGTAGAAGATAGGCGGCACCTCAGCAATCGGAACAAGCTCCATTGCGTTGGTTTGCGCTATCTTTGTAGAAGATAGGCGGAGACCGACTGTGCAAGAACACCGGGCGGCATGCCCCTACCCAATCTTCCTCAATGCAACAAAACCATCAAAAACATGAAACACTCATTGATTAGCACTGCAGCCCTGCTGGCTGTCCTCACTCTTCAGGCACAACCACGTATCAACCCCGACGACTATCGAATCGATGATGCCGACATTGCCCGTGCCCAACAGTTTATAGCATCCACGCCATCCGCTCCAACCACATTCCCCAATCCGCACCCGGATGCCCAATGGTACCCCGAGGCTACCTTAGGTCTCTTTATGCACTGGGGCATACACAGCGTGGAGGGCGTGCAGCCCTCTTGGAACATGATCAAGGACTTCCCTTACGCCGGAAAGCACCAGCATACGCCCAAACAATATTACGCAATGGCCAAGAGATTCAACCCGACACAATCGCCCGACCGCTATCTGCGGGCTGCCAAGGATGCAGGATTCACCTATGCCGTGATGACCGCACGCCACCACGACGGCTACGCCCTGTGGCCTTCGAAGTATGGCATTGGAACCAAGCAGTATCTGCAAGGAAGGGACTTAATAAAAGAATATGTAGAAGGCTGCAGGAAAGCAGGACTGCGCGTGGGACTGTATTACTCGCCACGAGACTGGCACTATCCGGGCGCATTTGCCAAGACGTGGTTCAAGGAGAAGACCCGCAAGCAACACATGGTCATCACCGACTCGGCTGCCAACTACAGAGAATACGTCAAGTTTGTCGGGTACGTGCTCCGGCAAATCGAAGAATTGCTTACCCGATATGGAAAGATTGACCTATTGTGGCTCGACGGAATGGGATGGGACGGAATAACAGAACTGAACACCGAGCAGTTGTACGCATGGGTAAGGTCGCTGCAGCCGGGCATTGTGGTCAACGACCGCTGGAACAACATCGTAGACCCTGACAATCCCAACGGCACCAGTGTGCGTGTAGGCGACTTTACCACTCCTTTCGAATGTAGTACGCCTACCTACATCCCGTTTGTCTGGTGGGAGCAAGAAGACCTGTGGACGTATGGTGGAGGATGGGGATACGACAAGAAGGGAAACTTCAGGAGTATGGATTGGTTCTTCGGACGCTTTACCGAGACCCGCTCATTGGGCGGCAACTTCCTTGCCAACATCGGACCCTCGCCCGAGGGCGACATGCACCCCAATTTCTACCACTGCATGGACAGTCTGAAACAGTGGATGGCCTACGGCAAGGAATCAGTCTTTGGCACCCAACCCTCTCCCGGCACCCAACTGTGCAACGTCAAGCTTACCCGGCGTGGCGACAACACACTCTATGCACATATTATGCCAAAGGGCAGAGACCAGGTTTCCCTCGTCACTGCCCGTAAGCCTTCGCGCGTGGTGCTGTTGCGCACCGGCGAATCCATTCCTTTCATCCACCGTGACGGCTTTCTCCACTTCAAAGTGGACAAGAACAAGCGCATCAAGATGGATGATGTGGTGAAAATAGAGTTTTAGACCACGCCCTGTGCCATCATCGCACGCGCAACCTTGAGGAAGCCTGCGATGTTGGCACCCTTCACATAGTTGATATAGCCGTCGGGCTCGGTGCCGTACTTCACACAGTTGGCATGGATATCGTTCATGATATCGCGGAGCTTGTTGTCAACCTCTTCACGGCTCCAGCGCAGACGCTCTGAGTTCTGTGTCATCTCCAGACCCGACACTGCCACACCGCCGGCGTTGCTCGCCTTACCCGGGCAATACAGGATGCGTGCGTCCTGGAATACCTTGATGGCCTCGGGAGTAGTCGGCATGTTGGCACCTTCGGTCACGGCGATGACACCATTGTCTACCAGCGCGCGGGCAGCCTCCTCGTTGATCTCGTTCTGCGTGGCACAAGGCGTAGCAATGTCGGCCTTCTCGAACCAAGGTTTGGCTCCCTCCACGTATTTCACGCCGTATTTCTCAGCATACTCACGGATACGGCCGCGCTCCACATTCTTCAGTTCCATGATATAATCCAGCTTCTCGCGGTCGATGCCGTCGGGATCGTAGATATAGCCGTCTGAGTCGGAACAGGTGACAGGTTTGGCACCCAGTTCGATGAGTTTCTCGATGGTGTACTGTGCCACGTTGCCGGAACCTGACACGAGCACGGTCTTGCCCTTGATGTCTATGTTGCGCGTAGCCAGCATGTTCTGCAGGAAGTAGATGTTGCCGTAGCCCGTTGCCTCCGGACGGATGCGCGAGCCGCCAAACTCCTGTCCCTTACCTGTCAGCACGCCCTGGAACTGGTGTGTCAGTTTCTTGTACATACCGAACATATAGGCCACCTCGCGGCCTCCCACGCCGATATCTCCAGCCGGTACGTCCTCGTCGGGACCGATATGGCGATACAGTTCCAACATAAACGCCTGACAGAAACGCATAACCTCGGCGTTGCTCTTGCCACGGGGAGAGAAATCGGAACCGCCCTTACCGCCACCCATCGGCAACGTGGTCAGAGAGTTCTTGAAAGTCTGCTCAAAGGCAAGGAATTTGAGAATCGACTGGTTCACGGATGCGTGGAAGCGGATTCCTCCCTTGTACGGGCCGATAGCATTGTTGTGCTGTACGCGGTAACCCATATTGGTCTGGACATTACCACGGTCGTCTATCCAGTTGACACGGAACTGTATGATACGATCAGGCACACACAGGCGCTCTATCAGGTTCATACGGTCAAACTCCGGATGCTTGTTATACTCCTCCTCGATGGTTCCCAAAACTTGACTGACTGCCTGGATGTACTCAGGCTCATTGGGGAATCTGCGCTTGAGATTCTCAACAACTTCTACTGCTTTCATCTTTTTACCTTCTTTAAGTCTATTATTAATCAGTGTAATTTTTCTCTTCTCCAACAATTCGGATGCAAAGGTACATATTTTTATCCAACAACAAAACAAATCGTCACTTTTTTCGTCAAAAAAGTTGAAAAAAGTAACTTTTATATGATTTAACAGCACTTTTTTCCAGCTATTCTTGCTTTTTCAAACTATAAAAATGGCAATGTCCATATGCACGAACATTGCCATTTGGATATAAAAAAGGGGGCACTATCACTCGTAGAGGTAAAACATGCGCTCTGTCATCTGCCATTTCTCGTCGGAAGTGGCACCCTGACTGCAGCGCTGGAAGATGGCCACATAGTCCTCCCACTCCTGTTGGCGCGGGAGTGTGGCGAGTTTGGCCATAGCCGAGTCCCAATCAAAATCGAGCGGGGTCTCCACAATCATCACCACCCTATTGCCGATTATGTAAAGTTCCATCTCCAGAATGCCCACGGCCTGAATGCCGGCCTTAATCTCCGGCCAGAAATTCTCCCGGGCATGGGCTGCACGATACTTCTCTATCAGTTGCGGGTCGTCCTTCAGACTCATGGTCTGCACATAGCGCTTCACGGGCTGCCTGTAGCGCTTCACGGTAAATCCTTCTGTCATATCTCTTTCTTGTCTTGATAGGTTGATTACTGCCACAAAGATACAATAAAGATATGAATATGCGTGCAATTAACATACTTTTAATGGATTCTGAGATATATAATAATGTTCGCATCGCAAGAGGTACAGCTGTTGTACCTCCTAAAAAAAGTAATGATATTTTTTCATCATTTCGCGATGCAGTTTCGATAATTTGTCGTATCTTTGTCGTAGCAAAATAAACTAAGAACTATGAATAAGAGATTTTTTTCTATGCTACTGCTTGCCTGTGCAAGCATCATGGTCTTTGCTCAGATAGAGCGGCCGAAACTGGTAGTGGGTATTATCATCGACCAGATGAGATGGGATGCCCTCTACTATTATTACGACCAGTATGGTGATGGCGGTTTCAAACGGCTGCTCAATGATGGATTCAGCTGTGAGAACCACATGATCAACTATATCCCTACTATCACTGCTGTGGGTCATGCCAGTGTCTACACCGGCACTTCACCTGCTTTCCACGGCATTGCCGGCAACGACTTTACCTTGGACGGCAAAATGGTGTACTGCTGTAACGACAAGACCGTGAAAGGCGTGGGCACCGAGAGCAAGGCTGGCCAGATGTCGCCCCGCAACATGCTCGGCACAACCATCGGCGACCAGATTCGCATGGCATCCGACTTCAAGGCACGTGTATATGGCGTCGCCCTGAAAGACAGGGCCTCCATCCTGCCCGCAGGACACTCTGCCAATGCTGCTTTCTGGTACGACAGTTCGGTGGGACATTTCATCACAAGCACCTATTACATGGACAAGTTGCCCGAGTGGATGGTGAAATTCAACAAGGAAAACAAGACCAAACCGGGCGTGGACATGAAGATGAAGCCCGAAGGTGCCACGCTGACCTTTAAGATGGCCGAGGCAGTGCTGAAAAATGAGAATCTGGGACGCAACACCGAGACCGACCTGCCCGACATGCTCTGCGTGAGCATATCGTCTACCGATGCAATGGGGCACACCTACGGCACACGCGGCGAAGAGATGAAGAGCGTGTACATGGCCACAGACGAGGGTCTGGCACACTTCTTCAAGACGCTCGACGAACAGGTGGGACGCGGCAACTACCTCGTATTCCTCACCGCCGACCATGCCGGCGCACACAACCCCAACTTCTTGCGCCGCAACAAGGTGGCTGCAGGTGGCACGGATGTGGACGGTGTACGCAAAAGAGTGAACAGCCAGTTGGCAGAGAAGTTCAATGTGCAAGGCAACTATATCTGTGCTATCTACGACCAGCGCGTATACCTGGATCATGCACTCATCGAGGCCAACCATCTGGACCTGGAAACAGTGAAAAAAGAGGCTATCAAGCGCCTGCAGGAAGAGAAGGATTTTGTCTATGTAGTTGATTTTGATGCCGTAGAGACCGCCAGCATTCCCAAACTGATCAAGGAGCGCATCATCAACGGCTACCGTCCGGGCCGCTCAGGCGACATCTGCGCTATCTTGCGTCCCGACTATCTCGGTTACACCTTCGACGAGAACTATAGGGGTACGACACACGGTGCTTGGAATCCCTACGATGCCCATATCCCACTCCTCTTCATGGGATGGCACGTCGAACACGGCAGCACCACACTGCCCACACGCACAGTAGACACAGCACCCACCGTATGCGCCATGCTGCATGTGCAGATGCCCAACGCCTGTATGGGCGATGCCATCAGTGTGGTGGCCGACCAGAAGCGCTAAACACTCGCCGAAAGGCGCAAAGAAGGATGGAAAAATGAAGAAATCGGGAGGATGGACTTCATTTTTCCATCCTTTCTCTTTCTCATCTCAAAAAGATTGATTACCTTTGCAGCCGCAATCACGAGTTGATAGCATCAAATTCAAACCTAATTAAAATTTTAAACATTAATGGCAACAAAAATCAGATTGCAGCGCGGCGGTCGTAAAGGCTATGCTTTCTACAGCATCGTAATCGCTGACGCTCGTGCACCACGTGATGGTAGATTTACTGAGAAGATTGGTACTTACAATCCTAACACCAATCCCGCTACTGTAGATTTGAATTTCGAGCGTGCGCTCTATTGGGTAGAGACAGGCGCACAGCCCACAGACACCGTACGCAACATCCTGAGCAAGGAAGGCGTGTACATGATGAAGCATCTCAAGGGCGGCGTTAAGAAAGGCGCTTTCGACGAAGCTGCATGTCAGCAGAAGTTCGAAGCTTGGAAGCAGAGCAAGGAGCAGAAGTTCAATGCCGTTCGCGACAACGAGGCTAAGAGCAAGAAAGAGGCTGCTGCCAAGGAGCTGGAGGCCGAGAAGAAGATCAACGAGGCCATCGCCAAGAAGGTAGCCGACAAGAAGGCTGCCGCAGCTGCTGCCAAGGCTGAAGCTGAGGCTGCTGCAGCTGCCGAGAGCACAGAGGCTCCCGCAGAGGCTTAAGCAGAATGGAGTGGCCGAAGAGACACGACATCTTCCGGGTGACGTTCTCACAAGAGCCACTTTTATTCCATCACTACCATTAAAAAGAGGCGGATTCCATCTTATGGGATTCCGCCTCTTCTCTTATATTCATTTCCCGTGCGAGTGCTTACATCACTCCATCCTCGCGGAGTTTCACTTGCCACTTCCATGCGCTGGCCAGCACATCCTCAAGCGGAGACTCGGCCTTCCAACCCAGTACGGTGTTGGCCTTGGTGCAGTCACCCCAGATCTTCTCGATATCGCCACCACGGCGGGGACCGTACTTCCAGTTCACCTTAACACCTGTTGCACGCTCAAAAGTCTCTACAATCTCAAGCGTAGAATTGCCCTTGCCTGTTCCCACATTGAAGTATTCCACTGCATCGGTGTCCTGATCGAGGACGCGAGCCATAGCAGCCACATGCGCCTTGGCCAAATCCACCACATAGATATAGTCGCGGATACAGGTACCATCGGGTGTGTCGTAGTCGTTGCCGAAGATGGTAAGCTGCTCGCGGATTCCCATAGCTGTCTGTGTAACAAAGGGGATGAGGTTGTTGGGCACGCCGTTTGGCAACTCACCGATGAGTGCTGTAGGATGGGCACCAATGGGGTTGAAGTAACGCAGGATAACGCTCTTGATGGGTGCACCGCTATGGATGTAATCGAAGATAATCTGCTCGTTCACCTCCTTGGTGTTGCCATAGGGAGAGGTGGCTTTCTGGTGAGGAGCCTCCTCTGTCACGGGCAGGTTCTCTGGCTTCGGCTGACCATAGACTGTGCACGAAGAAGAGAAGATGATACCCTTTACCTGATATTTCGGCATGAGCTCAAGCAGGTTGATAAGCGACACGATGTTGTTGCGGTAATAGAGCAACGGTTTCTGCACACTCTCACCCACAGCCTTGGAAGCGGCAAAGTGTATGATGCCCTCGATGTCAGGGTACTTCTTAAACACATTCTCGGTAGCCTCCATGTCACGGAGATCCACTTTCTCAAATGCGGGGCGCACACCGGTAATCTTCTCGATACCATCGAGCACCTGAATGTTAGAGTTTGACAGATTGTCCACAATCACTACCTTGTAGCCAGCTTCAATGAGCTCTACAGTGGTATGAGACCCAATAAAGCCTGTACCACCTGTAACAAGAATTGTCTGTTTCATATACCTTATATTTTTAGTTAAAACTGTAGTTCCAACACTATCAGAGGACCGGGACGACCATCAGTCGAGTCCCAAAGCCACCTTCAGTCCGCCATCAACGCCACTGAATCCCATAAAAGCCAAACTCAACAGGCCGGCCACCACCATCACGATGGCCATGCCCTGCATGCCTTTGGGAATCTTGACCAACGCCAACTGCTCCCTTACGCCGGCAAACACAGCCATCGCCAAGGCAAAACCCAGAGCTGTGGAAAAAGCATAGACGATGCTCTCAACCAGCGAGTAATCTTTCTGAATTACAAGGATAGCCACACCCAACACGGCACAGTTGGTGGTAATGAGCGGCAAGAAAATACCCAACGCCTGATAGAGGGCTGGCGAAACCTTCTTCAGAACAATCTCTACCATCTGCACCAATGACGCGATGACAAGGATAAAAGCAAGCGTCTGGAGATACTGAAGGCCAAAAGGCACGAGCAAGTAATACTGTATCAGCCACGTCACGATGGCAGACAGCGTAAGCACAAAGGCCACAGCCATTCCCATTCCTAATGCCGTGTCTATCTTTTTGGACACTCCCAGAAACGGACAAATGCCCAAGAACTGGGAGAAAATGATGTTGTTGACGAAAATCGCCGATATGAAAATCAACAAATATTCCATATACTATGCCTTTTTGAAACGGTTGAAGACTGCAATGAGATAGCCCAGGGTGATAAAAGCACCTGGCGGTAACACAAAAAGCAGGATATTGGTAGACTCGGGCAGCAACACACATCCGAAGATGCTGCCAGCTCCCAACAATTCGCGTACTGCACCCAAGAGTGTAAGGGCCAGCGTAAAACCAAGACCGATGCCGATGCCGTCGAAGATGCTGGCCAAGGGTGTATACTTGCACGCGAAGGCCTCGGCTCTGCCAAGGATGATGCAGTTGACCACTATCAAGGGGATGAAAATGCCCAGACTCTTGTCCACATCGGGCGCGTAGGCCTTGATGAGCATCTGCAAAATGGTGACAAAAGTGGCAATCACGACCACGAAAACGGGAATCCTCACCTTGTCGGGGGTGAGATTCTTGATGCAGGAAATCACAAAATTGGTGCAGAGCAGCACCGCCGTCGTGGCCAGTCCCATCGACATACCGTTGAGCGCACTGCTTGTGGTGGCCAAGGTTGGACACATGCCCAACATCAGTACAAAGGTAGGATTGTCCTTGACAATGCCTCGCTTAACAATATCTATATAGCTCATCATTTATCCTTTCTTTTCATGTTTAGTAGCACCAGTATGTGTGTCGACATTGCCTTGGGTATAAGCCTGATAGGCTTGGTTGACCGCTTTGAGGAACGCACGCGATGTAATGGTAGAGGCCGTAATGGCATCCACACCTCCACCATCCTGCTTCACTGTCAGAGGTGCCTGTCTGGGCGACTTTCCTATGATATTTCCCTTATGTCCACGCTGAAACCAAGCATCGGCTTTAGCTCCCAATCCCGGCGTTTCGGCATGCTGTAACACCGTATAGCCAAGGATAGCGCCATCGGCCGAGAAACCAACCAACAACTTCAAGTCGCCACCAAAGCCCATGGTAACGGTCTCTACTGCCGCGCCACCACCCTGAATGTGATGGATTACGAAGCAAGACTCCTTATTGTCCACCCATTGGCTGATACTGTCTACACGCTCTACCTTGACAGCTTTGCCGCCCATGACCATCTTGATGCCTTCTGCCAACGCCAACTTGGCCTGCTGACGGATTGGGGTTTCCGTAATATGGTTCACCCACGCCAACAGTCCGCCCGTAACCATCGCTGCAACGACCAGCACGAGCACCATATTGCGCAAAGAAGATTCCAGTTTTTTCATTTGCTCACCTCCCCAAATCGTTTAGGTTTGACATAAAAATTGATAAGTGGCGTAAATGCGTTCATAATCAGGATGGCAAACGACATTCCCTCGGGATAGCTGCCCCAGTTTCTTATTACCACCGTAAGCACGCCTATCGCTATGCCATAGACGAGCTGTCCGCGGTGCGTCATCGGTGATGTCACATAGTCAGTGGCCATGAAGATGGCACCGAGCATCAGTCCGCCACTGAGCACCACCTGCACGGGATTTGCGTATACGGGGTCTGCAAGATGCAGCAGGCCACTGAGCACGAACACCGTTGCGAGGATGCTCACAGGAATGTGCCAGGTGATTATCTTGCGCCACAGCATGAACACCAGTCCGAGCAGGAGCGCCAGGGCGCAGACCTCACCAAGACAGCCGGCACCAGTCTGGCATGTCTCGGGCAAGCCAATGAGCATGTTGAAGCTGCTTGGCAACTGCTCCAGCACGGAGGCATCACCACTCTTTATCGCCCACTTCATCAGCGACAGAGGTGTTGCCCCAGTCTCTGCATCAAGGTAGGAAGTGAGCTGTCCTGCCTGTGGCCACGATGTCATGGCAGCAGGAAAACTGACCAGTAAGAAGCAACGTCCGACGATGGCAGGATTGAAGGGATTGCATCCCAGACCGCCGAAAGTCATCTTGCCGATTCCAATGGCCACCAAAGCACCCACCAAGATCATCCAAATGGGGAAATTGCTCGGCAGATTGAGTCCCAAAAGCAGACCCGTAATCATGGCGGATCCATCGGTAAGCGTTGGTGCACGATGCAACAAGTACCGGGATATAGCCCATTCGAAAAACATACAGGCAGCAACGCTCACGCTGCAGACTATCAACGAACCCAATCCAAAATAGCCAAACGAAACCAAAAGCGCGGGCAACAGTGCAACGAGCACCCCATACATGTTGCGCTCTACGCTGTCTGTGCCATGCGCATGTGGCGACAAAGAAACGATCAACTTGTTCATCTTCACTTCTTGATTCTTGATTTGATGATTTCCATCACCTTCGCCTTCCCCAACAGGATGTTGTCCAAGATGGGACGATGCGAGGGACAGGTAAACTGGCAACTGCCACACGAAATACACGACACGATACACTCCTGCTCGGCACGCTCGTACAATCCGTTAGCCGACAAGGTGGCAAGCAGGTATGGCTCCAGGCCCATCGGACAAGCATCCACGCACTTGCCGCATCGGATACAGGGCTGCACAGCCTTGCGACGGGCATCGTCTCCGCTAAGTACGGTGATAGAATTGGTTCCCTTGCAGACGGGAACATCCAAAGACACGACAGCCTTTCCCATCATCGGACCTCCGGCCAGCACCTTGTGCGACCCTTCGGGCAAGCCTCCGCACTTCTCGATAAGCTGACCAAACGGTGTTCCCATACGTACCAGAAAATTGCCGGGATGTGCAATCTGCTTACCCGTCACGGTTGTATAACGTTCAAACAGCGGTTTGTTTTTCATTACTGCCTGGTACACAGCGTAGGCTGTACCCACATTCTGTACAATAGCACCGACATGCACGGGAATGGCAGGAGGAGCAGGCACCTGACGGCGAATGACGGCATCGACCAACTGTTTCTCGCCTCCTTGAGGATATTTCTTGGCCAAAGCCACCACTTCGATATGGTCATCAGCCATCGTCAATTCACTCAAAAGGGCTATTGCCTGCGGTTTGTTGTCCTCTATACCGATATATCCCTTATCCACCTTGGCCGCTTTCATCAACAATCGGAGTCCCTCCACTATCTCTGCGGCATGCTCCATCATCAACCGGTAGTCGGAGGTAATGTAGGGCTCGCACTCCACCCCGTTGAGTATCACACATTCGGCCTTGGCCGTGGGTGGAGGGCACAACTTGACATGCGTGGGAAAACCTGCGCCTCCCATACCCGTCACACCAGCACGCTGCACACGGGCTACAATCTCTTCAGGCGTAAGTTCTGGATGCGCCCCCACCGTCTCCAACGTATCTGTACGGTCTATCGACTCCTCCCACTCGTCACCTTCTACATTGATGATAATGGCAGGTTTCTGATATCCCGTGGCGTCGATGGCGCTGTCCACCTTCCATACCGTACCCGAAACAGACGAATAGACAGGAGCCGAGACATAGCCACCGGCCTCGGCAATCATGGTGCCCACCTTTACCTTGTCTCCCTTTTTCACCAAAGGTTTGGCCGGAGCTCCGATGTGCTGCGACAAGGGGAAGACGGCCTGATTAGGAAGATCGGCAACCACAGTCGCCAGTTCTGCCGTCAGCTTGCACTCATCGGGATGTACGCCACCCCTGCTGAAAGTCCTTATCTTCATACTTCTGTCTCCTTTTGTTTAACAGGGAAATTCACTTTCATGATGGCACCCGTCGGGCATTCGGCCACGCACTTGGTACACAGCCGGCACTTGTTATAGTCTATATACGAGAGATTTCCACTGATTGTAATCGCCTCAAACTTGCATACTTTCTCACACTTCCCACAGCCGATACAGGCAACCGTACAGGCTTTGCGGGCAGCCGCCCCCTTGTCCCGATTCATACAGCCCACATACACCCTACGGTTCTTGGGACCGCGCTTGCGAAGCTCGATGATATGACGAGGACATGCCTTCACGCAGGAGCCACAGCCCGTGCATAGTGTCTCGTCCACCTCAGGCAAACCGGTTTCGGGATTGATTCGCAATCCTCCAAACTGGCAAGAAGTGCTACAGTCTCCACAGCCCAGACAACCATAGCCGCATGCCGTCTCGCCGGAGCAGGTGGCATGTACCGCCGCACAAGTCTGCAAACCGTCATATTGGGCAGTACGGGGTCTCAGTTCGCAAGTTCCTCCGCAGCGTACCACTGCCACCATCGGTTCCGAAGCCACGGCTTCCATCCCCAACTCGGCAGCTATCTGCGCCATCACACCTGCACCCCCAACGGGACATTGCAGACCATCCAAGCTACCGGCATCGGCACCTTTTACCAACGCCTCGGCCAATGCAGCACAGCCTGCATAGCCACATCCACCACAGTTGGCCCCCGGCAGGCAGGCAGCAACCCGGCCAATCCGTGGGTCTTCCTCCACGGCAAATTTGCGCGAAACGGTATAGAGCACCACCGCAGCCACCAGTGCCACGCCGCCCAATACCATTACCGCCATCATCATATAGTTCATATCAGTTAATATTTTCTCCTTATTTGCAGTGTCACGGCCTTGCTCACCTTGCCGCGAAGCTGATAGAGCAACAGGTAATAAACCGCCAACGAGCCCAAGGCTGCCAGCGCAGCAGTCTTTTCGTTGCCCACAAGGGCTTGACAGGCCACAACGACACCCGCCAGCAACAGCAGTGGCAGACCAAAAGCCAACCACAAGGCACGCGCGGCCACGCCTCCCGAGGCACTTACCTCTACACGGTCGCCCACTTGGTAAGTCTCATCAGAACGAACCGTCACTTTGCGGCCACCCGCCTGCGATGCCGTACAGTGCCCATGCGCCTTACATCCACCACAAGCCTCTGCACCAAGCAATCGCACATGCACCTCATCGCCATGTATCTGCTCCACAATGCCTTCGCTACAAACCGTATGTGCCATACACTTTTCTTCCAAACGGACGCAATGGGTTGTCTATTTGCCACAAATGCGGCCGTCATTATTGCAAAGTTAACATTATTATTTGGATTTTCTTATAAAAAAAAGAGTTTTTTATTGGCCATGTCCGTAATTTAGGTTATATTTGCAGCAACTTAAATGATCCGAAAGATATGAAACCGACAGAGCAGACTATACAACAGATAGGCCGATCTATTAAGAAAATCGCACAAAAGTTCCCCCCTGACGAAGACACCTCCATCCTCACCGACATCCATTTGCGTGTTTCTCAAGACAGCGGAGAGCTGGTGGCCTTTGATGATGAGGACCGCGAGATAACCCGTTGTGTCGTTGAGCAGTGGATAGACAACCAAGACGAGGATTTTTACAACCACATCACCGCTATCCTGCGTGCCGAGACCAAGCGGATGAGCAACACCATCGACAACATGGGCATCATGAAGCCTTTCAGCATCGTGTTGGAAGACGAGGACCAGACTGCCATTGCCGACTTATACTTGGCCGACGACGACACCATCATCCTGGGCGACGACCTGATGCAAGGCCTCGACCAAGACCTTGACAACTTTTTCGAACAGTTGATGAAATAATGTTTACATCATATTAAATACTGAAGTGGGGCCACATGCCTCACTTCTTTTTTTTGCTGGCCTCACGCCGCACTTCGGCGATACATACAAAAATCCCGACCATCGCCAATGGATAGCCGGGATTTATCGAGATCTGCTTTACAGAGCAAATTTATTCTGCTGCGGGAGCTTCCTCCTCTGCGGGAGCCTCAGCTACAGGAGCCTCCTCTGCCGGAGTTTCCTCTACTGCGGGCGCATTTTCAGCCACTACCTTAACAGGCACCTTTACCTCAACCTCCTTGTGGAAGTGTACGGTAGCCTCGAAGTCGCCTACATGCTTGGCATCGGTCATGGTGATGATCTTGCGGTCAATCTCGAAGCCCAACTTAGCGAGCTCCTCAGCCACCTGGGCAGCACCTACAGAACCGTAGGTAACGCCAGTAGCCGAAACCTTGGCAGCAATCACCAAAGCCACGTCCTTGAGCGCCTCACCCTTCTTCTCTGCTGCGGCCTTGAGAGCAGCCAACTTGTGAGCCTGCTGCTTCAGGTTCTCAGCCAGCACTTTCTTGGCGCTGGGCGAAGCGATTACACCTTTTCCCTGAGGAATCAGATAGTTACGGCCATAGCCGCTCTTTACATTCACGATATCGTTCTTGTATCCAAGACCGATAATATCTTCTTTCAGTATGATTTCCATTTGCGCTTCCTCCTGGGTTTTATTTCATCAAGTCGGTTACGTAAGGCAGCAATGCAATCTGGCGGGCACGCTTAACGGCCTGAGCCACACGACGCTGATACTTCAAAGAGGTACCGGTGATACGACGGGGAAGAATCTTACCCTGCTCGTTCAGGAACTTCTTCAGGAACTCGGGATCCTTATAGTCGATGTATTTGATACCACTCTTCTTGAAACGGCAATACTTCTTCTTCTTCACGTCGATAGAAGGAGCGGTAAGATAACGTACTTCTGAATTATTCTGCTCTGCCATGATTAAGCCTCCTCTTTTTTACCAAGTTTGGCACGGCGCTTCTCGGCGTACTGTGCAGCATACTTGTCCAGTTTAACGGTGATGTAGCGGATAACCTTCTCGTCGCGGCGGTAGCCGGTCTCGAGCTTGTTGATTACACTTGGCTCTGCCTTGAACTCGAGCAAGCAGTAGAAGCCTGTCGATTTCTTCTGGATAGCATAAGCCATCTTCTTCAATCCCCAGGTCTCTTCGTTCAGAATCTCTGCGCCTTTGTCGGTGAGCAGTTTCTTGAATTTAGCGACCGTTTCCTTCATCTGTTCATCAGACAAAACGGGAGTCAAAATGAAAACGGTTTCGTATTGATTCATACAATTAATAAAATAAGTAAATTAAAAATATCTGTTTTGCACCCCTACAGCGTGGCCACTGAAGCCACCTCTGCAAAATGCGGTGCAAAATTACTACTTTTTTTACAACTGGCCAAACTTTTACGCCTTTATTTTTACCTTTCTTATTGATATAGGTATCTTTAACGCGGCTATTTGCGGCATTTGGCTGGTCTAAATGCCGCATTTGGCTCGCTAATCATGGCCTTTGGCACAGCCAAGTAATGCCTACGGTCATCATCGGGAAGCCTCTCGATGGCATAGCGCAGCATGGTACGGGGCACTACGGGTGTCCATTCATCGAGCCACAGGCGCAACCGCTCTTCGTCTTTTTTGCCCGCCTCGCGCAGGAGCCATCCCACTGCTTTCTGCAGCAAGTCGTGAAGCGGCCGGGGCTTGTCGAGAAACAAGCGGGCAATGGCAAAGGTGTCGTCGAGCTGGCCTTTGCGCACAAACTGCAGGGTACTGACCATGCCGATGCGCTGCCGCCACAGCGTGGAACCTGTGGATGCCAACTCGTAGAGCAGACTGCGGTCTTGGTCGACGAGCCACTCGCCCAAGAGTTTGTAACAACTCAAATCCACCAGGTCCCAATTGTTGATGTAATCCATGTGGGCAAGATAGAAATCCACACACTGCTGCCTCTTTGCCCTATCTCTCTTGGCATGGCGAAACACCTCTATCAGTGTGAGCAGGGCGGCGAGTCGCACCTCATGATATTCGGAGGTCACGCATCGCTCCAGTTCGTCGAATCCTGTGTGCCGCCAGTATTCTTTTACCACGCTCCGCGTCACCGGAACCTTGATGCCCAAGAAGCGGTCACCCTCGCCGTATTCGCCCTTGCCACACTTGAAGAAGCGCATCAGCCCTTCCACCTGTTGTGGGTCGGCCTGCGCCATCATCCGTGCATACAAACTATTCTCCATTTTTCCGTCATGCTTGTTCTGTACTACCCTATCTATTCCTAAAGAAAGGACTGACAAATGTACAAATTTAATCAGAAAAAGTCCTCCCCTACAGCCGGTTTTTCAAAAAAGACGCTGTATTCTTACAAGGATTCAGCACTTTCTGCGTTTGATTACATAAAGAATGAGCCTCATCCAACAGACATACGGTGACGAAAAAACACCTATCACCCCACCTGTTCAAAAAAAACAGGACAGCAGGGGTATTGGATATTGACATTTTCGGGTCTTATAGTAAAACGCCATAAAACGAAGAAACAATGGAATACGGCAAAAAAGAATTTGAAAGGCTGTACAAAGACAACTACCGGATGCTGTACCGACTGGCCTTCGTGCTGACCGAATCCCAGGAAGATGCACGCGATGCGGTGAGTCAGGTCTTCACACAGCTATGGCAAAAGAAGCCCGAAGTGGCAGACGATGCCATGACCGGCTATCTGCTCGCTGCCACCCGCAACCAGTGCCTGCACCTCTTGCGACAACGCCAACTGCAACGCGAGATGCAAGAAGAACTGGCACAGAGACAAGAGACCCGGATGAATCTGGAGCACGAAGAACTGATGGCTGCCCTCAAGCAGGTAATCAACAGCCAGCTTACGGAGCAGGACCGGCGCATCCTCGCACTCCACTACGACGAAGAGTTCACGTACTCGGAAACAGCCGAGGCACTCGGTATCAGCTACTCGGCTGTCAACAAGCACATTACCCGCTCACTGTTCAAGATACGACGGGCTATCGGCAAAGCCGAATAAGCCCGACCTCACTTAACACCTTATTATATATAGCATTATGAAACTGGAAGAAATAGACCAAAAGATAGGTATGCCCGACATCGATGCAGAATGGGCAAAGTTTGAAAGCGAAGTGATAGAGAGCGAAGCACTATCGGGACAGACACGCCCAAAAGCCCTCGCCAAACACGTCGGCTGGTTGAGCCGTGCCGCTGCCGTCATAGGAATTGTATGCTGCCTGAGCGTAGCGACATGGGCCACGGTGTACATAGTCAAGACCGTTAAGGGCAACCACACGCCCGAGACAACAACCGTAGAACAGCCCGTGTCTCCCACCGATGATGCCAACCCCCTCGTAACCAACGTGGCCAACGACAGCATCAGCGTAGACGATACGGCGCTCAGATTCGACAACATAGAGTTGCAACGCATTGTTGCCATCCTCTGTGAGTACTATGGTGTAGAGGCACGCTATGAAAATGAGGACGCCAAGCACCTGCGCCTATACGTGCGGATAGACAAGACCAAAAGCATCGATGAGGTAGTGGAATTTCTCAACCACTTCGACAAAGTATCGATGGAAGTTCACGACAACCAACTTATTATCAAGTAAGGATAACAACACATGAAACGAACACTTACACTCCTCGCGATGGGCGCATGCCTATTGGCTGCCCACGCCCAACGCCTGTCCCTCAGTTTCGACAACATCTCACTGTCCGAAGCCCTACGAAAGATAGACCAGGCGCAACAGAGCAAACGCATCAACTTTGTATATAACGAACTGGAGGATTTCCGTGTTTCCAAACGCATCGTCAGGCAAGACGCACTCGGTGCCGTGCGCGAGGTCTGCGGTTTCTATCCTGTCTCCATCGTCACCAGCGGCGACGACATCTTCGTGGAGTGTGTGCAGAAAGCGGAGCACAAGTACACGGGCATGGTGGTGGATAATGCCAACCAGCCGCTGCCGTTTGCCAATGTGGCGCTGCTCTCGCCCACTGACTCGACACTCATCGTAGGCGGCGTGACCAATGAGGACGGCCTCTTTGTCATTCCCTGCGAACAGCGGGGCGTATTGGCCCGCGTGACCTACCTGGGCTATAAGACCGTGACCGTAAAGTGCAAGAGCCATCGGGTGGGAAACATCTGCCTGCACCCACAGACCATGACCCTCAAAGGGGTAACGGTCAAGGGCGAGAGGCTGCAATACCGAATGACCGACGGAGGCATGTGCGTGGACGTGGAAAACTCGCTGCTGTCCCAAATGGGAACGGCCAACGACGTGCTCAACCAGCTTCCGAGGGTGGCCGCCATGAACGGCAAGGTGACGGTCTTCGCCAAAGGAACGCCGCTCATTTACATCAACAACAAGAAAATGACGGATTCGCAGGAACTGACAGAACTGAAATCGGAGGATATCAAGAACATTGAGGTCATCACCAGCCCCGGCGCACAATACGACGCTACCGTCAAGAGCGTGATACGCATCCGCACGCGCCGACCGGCCTACGAGGGGTTCAGCGTACGCAACGATGCCCAAGCGGCCTACAACTCTACATGGACAGGATACGGACAGAACATGCTGAAATACCGCACCAAGAAGTTGGAAATTGCCAACAAGTTCTATTACATCAGCAGCACCTACAAGGAAGACAACAACCTGAGAAATGACCTGGACACATCGGGGAGCGACATCAGCGTCAGCCAAAAGGCCGACAACCAAAGCCGCGACAACGTCATCTCCGAGAATATAACCGCCAGCTACACCATCAACGACAGCAATTCGATAGGTGCGATGTACAGGTACTACACGACGCTGTCTGACAACAGCACCCTGATCAGCCGCCAAAGCATTATCCGCGACGGCCAATATGAAGGAAGCGTGGACCAAAAGGGAACGATGAAAAGGATGGAAGGCCCACGACAGGAGGTGGACGTGTACTACAACGGCAAGATAGGACACTGGAGTATCGATTTTGACGGCACCTACCTGTTCAGAAAGAGTTATGAGCACAATGTCTACGACGAGCATAGCGAGGAGTTGGGGCGCAACGAGGTCAACTCCTACGGCGAGCAGCGCAACCGGATGTATGCTGCCAAGTTGGTCTTGGGCTATCCGATGCTCGGGGGGAATCTGTCGTTTGGGTCAGAGTACACCAATACTCAGTCGCTGGGTACCTACAAGAGCGCGGGGGGCTATGAGGCACAGTCGGAGACCGACGTGAGGGAGACCAACGCCGCTGCGTTTTTCCAGTACGCTATCCCCCTAGGCCGCTACCGATTGTCTGCCGGCATGCGCTACGAGCATGTAGTGTCCGAATACCGTTCATTCGGTCAAAAGGAAGACGGCCCCAGCCGCACCTACGACGAACTGTTCCCCAACCTGGCGCTTTCGTGGAGCAAAGGCAAGGCGGCATGGCAACTCACCTACGCGATGAAAACCTCGAGACCCAGCTACCGCATGCTGCGCGACTTCAAACAGTACGACAACCGCTACGTGTACGAGGGAGGAAATCCCTACCTGAGACCGTCGAAAACCCACAACATCGAGGCTACGGGCATGTACAGTTGGCTGAATATCGTGTTGGGGTACAACTACGACAGCGACCACATGGAGTGGACGTTCTCTGTACCGGAAGGACAAGAGGTGGCCTACATGACCAACTGCAATTTCGACCACAGTCAAGATGTGTATGCCAACATCTCGGCATCGCCCAAATTCGGCTGGTACCAGCCCATGCTGGAACTGGGCTATACACAGCAGTTTTTCAACGCGCGCAAATACGGGGCCGACTGCAGTCTCGACAAACCTGTCTTCTCCATCAGGCAGAACAATCGGTTCGCCTGCTCCCCCACGCTGACGGCTACCCTCAACTGGTCGGCATCAACCACCGAATACAGCGGATTCCTACAGCGTAAGGGTTGCTTTGCGCTGTCGGCCTCGCTGCGCAAGTCGTTTGCCAAAGATCGGTGGGTCATCACGCTGCGGGGTACCGACCTGCTCAAGACGGTCAAAGAGAAATGGACCATGTACGGCATCCATATCGTAGCCAACAAAGACTGCTACGACTTCTCGCGGCAAGTGTCACTCACCGTCACCTACAACTTCAACTCCACCCGAAGCAAGTACAAGGGTACGGGTGCCGGTAACGCCGAGCGAAACCGCCTCTAAAGTTCCCGACAGACTTCACCACCCAGACCCATCGGTGGCAGATGCCGAAGCTAAATGCCATGATTAGCGCGCTAATCATGGCATTTACGATGGCTATATGTGGCCTTTAGAAATAAAAAAAAGGGCAATAATGCTTTATCGTATCGGTTTTTATTTCTACCTTTGCATAAAGCAGGCGGCACCTCGGCAGTCAGAACAAGTTCTACTGCGCTCGGTTGGCACTGCTTTTGCATAAAGCAGGCGGCTATTACGCCATTAACATTAACAAAGAACCCGTATGAAACGACCCTCTTTCAGGCATTTGCCCCCCTTGGGGCCTTGGATGCTTACGGCAGGCATTGTCCTGTTTGCCGTAGCGTATGTGACCGGCATGCCCATTATCAAGAATGCACTGCTATTGGTAGGACTGGCATGCGTGATAGCGGGCGTGATTCTCTATATCCATACGTGGAAGAAGCAGTAAAGGGTGCCCCTTGCCCACACAGCTCACACCGGCATGCCTAAAGAATGATGATGAAAAAAACAAGAAAAGACGACTATATGAAAAGAAAGGTATTTTCAGCGGTCACCGCCCTGATAATGGCGGCCACATTGGCCAACGCACAAGATTTTGACCAATACTTTACCGACCGTACCCTGCGCATTGACTATACGTTTGCAGGCAACCAGCAACAACAGTTTATCGCCGTAGACCAGTGCAGCACCAGTCCACGATGGTACGGGAAACGGAAACGGCTGGCAGAACTGCCGATGGAGGGCAACGGCCAAATCACCGTACGGGACCACAAGAGCCAACAGGTGATTTACCGCAACTCTTTCTCCACGCTATTTCAAGAATGGCTCACCTACCCGGAAGCTCAAAACGGCACCAAGTCGTTTGAGAATGTATTCTTGGTGCCCATGCCGCGAGATACCGTAGACGTGACCATCGACCTTCGCAACAACCGCCGCGAGGTGATGGCCACACTCACCCATCAAGTGGTGCCTACCGACATCCTTATCCGCAGAATCGGCGAGAAGGAGGTGACTCCCTACGAGACTCTGCTGGCTGCCAAGGACACCACAAGGTGCATCCACATCGCCTTCATGGCCGAAGGCTACCAGGAACACGAGATGGACACCTTTATCCGCGACGCGCAAGAGGCCATTGATGCGCTTTTCGCCCACGAACCTTTCAAAAGTTACAAGGACCGATTCCACATCGTGGCAGTAAAATCGCCCTCAGCTGAAAGCGGCACCAGCACGCCATCGAAGGGTGTGTGGAAAAACACGGCACTGCACTCCCATTTCGATACTTTTTACAGCAACCGCTACCTCACCACACTGCATCTGAAAGACTTGCACGACTGGTTGGCTGGCACGCCGTACGAACATATCATCGTGCTGGTCAACACTTCTGAGTACGGAGGTGGCGGTATCCTCAATTCTTACAATCTATCCATGACGCATCATAGACTCTACCGCCCTGTGGTGGTACACGAGTTTGGCCACAGCTTCGCTGGACTGGCCGATGAATATGCTTATCAGGAAGAGGAAATCAACATGTACCCACACGACGTAGAACCGTGGGAACAGAACATCACGACCAAGGCCGACTTTAAGGGCAAATGGTCCAACCTGATCGGCAAGGACAAGAAGGCAGGATTCTACGAGGGCGCCGGCTACAGTCAGAAGGGTGTGTATCGGGCCTACCCCGATTGCCGGATGCGCACCAATGAAAACCCGATATTCTGTCCGGCCTGCCAGCAGGCCATCATCGGCATCATAGACTTCTACACAAGATAGGCATGTGAGGCGACTGCTCATCATACTGACGTTGGCAACCACCGGATGGTTGCCCGTAGCGGGACAGGCAGCAGACAAAGAACTGCTGGGGAGGGCTCTTGACTATTTTCAAGGGGCCAAGTACCATGAGTGCATGCTCATCCTCTCTCGCCTCGACAGCGTCTATACGCTCAATCCCCGATTTCGGGCTTTCTTAGGAGTGTGCTACTATCACGAAGCAGCCTATGACAAGGCTGCAAAACAGCTTGCTACTGTGATGGACGACACCGAGGCCTTTGCTCCGCAGGAGCGCGCGGTCTACCGTTGGACTTGCGCCGAGAGTCTGTTTATCCTTCAGCGCTATCAAGAAGCCATCCCCCACTACGAAGCGATGCTTGCCGTGTGCCGGCCGGAAGAACGGGCCGATGCCCTCTACCGATTGGGATTCTGCAGCATGTACACAGCCGACTGGCATGCAGCAGAAGAGCGATTGGAAAGCGCCATAGCCTACTACAATCAATATCGCAGCGCCGACCGTGAAGCACGGCTTACACAAGCCTCCCACATGCTTGCCGGCATCAGACAGCGTCTGAAAGACAAGCCTTGACGACACCTTTCATGCAAAAAGCCACCCTTGGCTTCTCCCAAAGATGGCTTCCATATAGGGCAATCGTATATCCTAATGTCTGCAGACGCACCAACCACGTACCCTGCATTGTCGATAATGGTGGCTGGGGCGGACGCACGAACGTGCGTCCCTACACCTAACTGTATAAAAACTTTTTTACCCTTTTACCTCTTTACCATTTTACCTTTAAAAGAACGTTTTACCTCTTTACCCTTTTACCGTTTTACCTTTAAAAGAATCCTCTATTTCCTCCCTCTTTCGTGTCCTGCAGCCCGTTTGAAAGCCTGCCTATGGAACTGGTCTTCAGCCCGAAGCACTTCCATCACCTTGCCTGCCGGCATGACGGAGAAGAACTTCTGGTGATAATCCTTCTGTATCTTGCGTATCTGCAGATCAATATTGTCCATCCTACGTATCGCACGCTCGCAGGCGTCATCATCATTGGCATTGACATTGCGCAACTGGCGCATTTCGTTGAAGAGCGTGCGCTGTTTGCGCTGCATCTCCCGGTACAACGGGAAGAAGCGCGTGGCCTGAGCTTGCGTCAGCCCAGCCTTCTGTGTGATAAAACGCTCCAAATCGTTCTGGAACCGTTCGGGATCAAACGGTTTCTGCCTGTTTTGTGCCACGACACCCAAGGTCATGACAGCCATGATACACATTAACAATATCTTCTTCATCTCCTTCATCATCAATAATCACAAAGAGAGGCATAAATATCCTCATTGTCATACATTGCGTAGTCGGCCATCTGGTCAAAACTGGATTCCGACGATACCGCCACAGATTGTGCCACCGTCACCTGCTCGGCCTCGGGTCTGCTCAGAAACAGCGCACCGCCAAAGACAAGGCCACAAACACAGGCGGCAGCCACCCAAGCCTGACGATAACGCTGCCACCAAGGCACTTTTTCTATCCTCACACAGACCTCCCGCTCAGGCAGATCGGCCATGAGCCGGTCAGCAAAATGCTCAAAATAGCCCTCTGGCACCCGATATGGAGCCCGGTTGCCATAACGCTCTTTCAATTCCTGCTCTTTCTTACTCATGTTGATTCCTTATTTTATTCTTAGACGAAACCAATCGCCAAAAGTTTAATTACGATTCTTAATATATTCAGAAACCTTTTGCACTGCAATATGATAGCTTGCCTTGAGCGAGCCCTCGCTCTTTTCGAGCAGCTTGCTCATCTCGGCATACTTCATCTCGTCATAGTAGCGCAGACAAAACACTGCACGCTGCACCTCGGGCAGCGTGGCCACAGCCTCTTGCAACAACGCCTGCACTTCGTCGCCGTCAAAATAGTCGTCGGCCATCAGATGGCTGGCCTGGGCCATGTCATCATCGCCCACAGCCGTAGTCTTCTGCTTGCGCAAGAAATCGAGCGCCTCGTTGATGGCAATCCTGAACAGCCAGGTGGACAACTTGGACTGTCCCTTGAACGTGTCAAGACTGTTCCATGCCTTCAGAAACACATTCTGAAGGATATCATCGGCATCCTCATGATACATCACAAAATGACGTATCTTCCAGTAAAGCGGCTCGCTGTACTGGCGTACGATGCGCTCAAACCCTTTGCGCACAGTGGTAGGGTCGGCCAACATCCTGAGTATGTCTTTCTCGTCTATCTTCACCTGTAGTTATTGAGATATTGGTATATTACACGGTCGTAACCATATACATCGGCAAACTCTTCCATCTTACCCGACGGGTCCGGATAGAGTGTATAGTACGTGATAAAAAGCGGTATACGCGGCTCTACCTTGAGTGTACTGATCAGCTTGCGGCGGTTGAGCGTATCAGGCACTCCTTCGCCCCTGCGCCCGGCCTTGCCCAGCATGCTCACGTCGGCAGTCATCGAGTACCGGATGCGCTCCACATCGGGGCTCGACTTGTCCGCCATCAGGAAGAGGGCCAAGTCGAACGGCTTCTCCACCCTCACACAGCCATGCGACACCCCACGGTTGGCACGGGCAAAGAAATCGCGCGATGAAGTGTCGTGGAGATAGACCGAAAAAGCGTTGTCGAAACGGAAGATGATACGTCCGAGCGAATTGCCCTCGCCTCCCTCCTGGGCCACCATGTAATCAGGCGACAGCAGCATGGCCGCTGTCATGGCCGAAGGAGGAACTATCTTGCCCGACTTGCGTTCCCTCACAAAATAATGGTGTGAAGCAAAATAGGCACTGTCGCCCAGATGCCGCACCACACTTTGCTTGACAATGCTCTTCGGGATAATCCACTGCGGATTGACATCCATACGCTTGATGGCACTGGTGAGCAGCGGTGTCTTGGTTTCCTTGGTGCCGCATCCTATACGCATCTCCAACACTTCCTCACCGTCTACAGCTCTCAGGTGGAAAGAGGGTATATTGACCAAGACATATTTCTGGTATTGGTGGGGATATTCATTGAGACGCCAACGGCATCGCTCCATATTGGCCAATATCCTGTCGCGGGCCGCGGCACCAAGTCCCGGCCTGGAGAGCATCTCCTGATAACGGGCATAGAGCGGATGCGTGGGGCGGACACCGCGAAGATAACCGCCCACGCTGTCTGCCGCCACCTTATTTAATACATACTCGTAATAGCCCGACGACGGCAACTGCATGGGAATGTCGAACAGACCGCGGTAGGCACGTGGCACAACTGCAGTGTCTACCACATCAAGCCGGTTGAAGATATACTTAGGATTGATATAACCATAACGTTGTCCCACCGCGTATCGCAGATATGCCTTGGTAAGATTATATTCGAGCCGCCCCATCGTGCGACTCATCCGGTGCAGGGTATCCAAATCGAGCGCGCGGATCCGCTGCAGGTCTTCCTCGATCTCACGTACCCGAAACTTGCCGGGGCTGAAACCCATCTCGCCCACCTGTTTCAGATAGTGCAGCAACGTGTCTGCTTGTGCACTCACGCCTCTTCGCCCTATCCACACCCATCGGCCTCCCTTGAGGTAGTGGCTGCGGGCACGATAGTCTGCCGTGAGCGTGTCGCTGTCTTGCCGCACCATCTCCTCTATCTGCCGTTTCACCAAGCGGGCACTTACCTGATAGGCATCATCTGCCACCGCCACAAAATCGTCCATCGACACATCGCGGTAGGGATTGTCCACATGCTCGCGACACGATGTCACGAACAGGATGGTGAAAAGTAAAAGACAAAAAAACTTTTGTAACTGCAAGACCTATTTATCTGATAGAGATTTTGCGGACATACTTGCCCACTTTCACGATATAGCAACCCTTGGGGAGACTCAGCTCATAACTCTTGTCCGCGCCTTCCACCTTCACGCTCATCACCCTGACTCCTGCCACATTGTAGACCTGCATGACTTCACCCTCGGCACCCGTCACACGGAGGATGGAAGAGGAATAGACGATGGAGACACCCTGGACACTAT
>SFKY01000122.1 GCA_004554665.1 Bacteroidales bacterium | reverse complement strand
GTGGATACTGCGACCAACCAGACCGTAAGCAGTGACAATACTCCGGTTAAGGCTGGAAAACTGACGGATGTGACAATCCCTGCGAATACGGATCTCGGAAGCAAGACTTACCGAATCGTTGTCACGACCGCGAACGGAGAGAAGTTCAAGAGCAATGACTTTATCGTCACTTGGTTCGAGAAAATGCCCGCTCCGCTGGTGGAGTTCAGCATTCCCAGCGGCACAAAATTCATCGGTGAGCTGACGGTAAATGTGGGCTATCCCAGCACCCTCAACGATGGCTCTGTCAGCCCCTACGAGATGCGGTATACAACAAATGGGGATGACCCCAAGGATGCCAATCCGAGCGATGTTGAAGAATGCCACGGAAGAACAGATGTAACGCTGACCGGAACTACCACGATCAAGGCGCGCACGATCTTGAAGGGTGAAGGCGGCAACGAGGATACATGGGGTGAGCTTTGCGAAGCCACCTACACGATGATCGATAAACTGGACGCGCCGACCGTAACGCCTGAAAGCTGTAGCTATAGCGGCAGTCTCCCGATCATCGTTACGATTCAGGATGTTTATAATGCGGAGATCGATTATACTGTAAAGCAACATGATGGATATTCGTCAGGCAAGAATGTAGCCGGCCCGATGCTGGAAACCAGGCTTCCGGATACCTTCTGCGGAACGACCACATTTAGGGCGAAAGCCATCGTGTATATAGACGGCGGCGGAGCATGGGAATCCGATGAGGTTACCTATACCTATACCCGCGAGTATTGGGCAAATATTTCCAATGCAACGATCAGCGGCAAGGTCAATAAGGCTATCACCGCTACCGATGTAACCATCACTCTGGACGGTGAGAAGTTTAAGAATGTTGCAGTGGGTGATGATGTTTCCGGTTGGTTCAACCTGCCCGCAGGTCTGACCGCCAAGGTCAAGGAGCTGAACAGTCTGGAAAACGGTCTGACCGTTACCATCAGCGGTAAGCCTACGGCGACCTCCGCTGCTGCCATCACCGTCACCATCCCCAAGGATAAGCTGCTTGCAAACGGCACCGCTGACCTGACCGTCCTCTCCAATCCCAAGGCGTATTACAGCATCGGCACGGATGTAGTTCATGAGCAGCATACCTTCGGCGAATGGACACCGTGGAACGACAGCGAGCATTACCAAAGCTGCGCGTGCGGTGAAATGCAGTTTGAAGCCCACACCTTTGGCAACTGGACGCCCGACACCACCAAGCACTACAAGGAGTGTTCTGTCTGCCATCACAAGGTCGTAGCCAACCATGTGGAGAGCAGCAAGATCACCGATACCCCCGCTGGTATCGGCACACAGGGCGCATGGCACACCGTGTGCGATGTTTGCGGCAAGCCGATGAATACCGGCACGTTCCCCGCGCTGGTGAAGATCGATGTTGCCAAGCTAACCGTTGCCAAGCCCGTCAAGGACGCTGCCGCGGAAATGGCCACCACCGGTGACAGCACCTACTATGTGGCAAACACCGAGTGGACGGCAGCGGACGGCGCCACTCTTACCATCGGCGACAAGTTCCAGCCCGGTACGGCCTACACCGTGAAGATCACGCTGGAAGCCAAGAACAGCAATGTGTTCACGGCAGATTCTACCTACAATAAGATCGAAGGTAAGGATGCCAAGCTCGTGACTGCCGTTACTGGCTATACGGATTCTGTCATCCTGACCTACACCTTCGATGCCACCGAGGGCACCTATGTTCCTACCAAGCCCGCCATCACCACCGTTACCCTGCCGGACGGCAAGGTGGGCGATGCGTACAACCAGACCTTGGCTGCCACCGGCACCAACCCCATCGCTTGGAGCATCGAGACTGGCAATCTGCCTGACGGCCTGACGCTGGTGGGCGACACCATCAAGGGTACGCCCTCCAAGGCTGGCGATTTCAAGTTCACCGTCAAGGCCACCAACGGCGGCGGCTCTGACACGAAGGAGCTTACCATCAAGGTCGCCGACGCGGAGGCTGCCAAGTATCACAACGTCACCCTGAGCGGCGCGGGCACCGGCGCTACCGGCGCTGGCAGCCATGCGGCAGGAACCACGGTCAA
>SFKY01000076.1 GCA_004554665.1 Bacteroidales bacterium | reverse complement strand
AGGCGGCGCCTCAACAATAAAAAATGAAAAAACTTAGTCTTTTCCTTTTTATTGTCTTCGACTTGCACTATCTTTACATAAGATAGGCGGCGCCTCAACAATAAAAAATGAAAAAACTTAGTCTTTTCCTTTTTATTGTCTTCGACTTGCACTATCTTTGCACACATGAAAAGACATGATACCTTATTATATTTAGCGCTATGGGGGATGACCATGCTGCTGATGGGCTGCCACAAGCAGGAACAGAAGACGGCACCGGAGCCGGTAAGGGTGGACACCATTCCGATGATGGTGATGCAGATTCAAAAATGCGCCCGGTTCTATGCCGCGGAGTGCAAGATGCGCAAAGTGATTGCCTTTAGCGAGACCAAGAAACTGGCAGGAACATTTATGAGCCACGATTTCTCGGTAGACCTGCCGATGGGGAACCGGAAAATAGCCATTCCTATCGACGCCACGGTCAAGGCTTACATAGACTTCGAAGGTTTCTCTGAGCGCAATGTACAGAGACAGGGAGACCACATAGAGATTGTACTGCCCGACCCGGAAATAACCCTCACGGCCACACGCATAGACCACAAGGAGGTGAAGCAGCACGTATCGCTGCTGAGAAGCGACTTCACCGATGAAGAACTGACACGGTATGAGCGGCAGGGGCGCGACTCGCTGCTACTCAGCATCCCGCAAACGGGCATCATAGAGATGGCTCGGCACAATGCGGCCAGCATCCTCATACCCATGATTGAACAGTTGGGATATAGCCAAGACAAGATTACTATCTCATTCCGCAAACCTTTCTCGACTGAAGAGATCAGAAGATTTGTGGAGAAAACAGCAGTGAAAGATGACAAAAAGGGCAAGTAAGTGGGGAGCGGCACTCCGGCATCTCCTGTTGGGGTCGCCGATGATGATGCTGATCGCGGTGCTGATTGTGGTGGCACTGGTAATCCTGGGTACAAAGGCTGCCCGATGGATGGTGCAAAACAACCATCTGGACGTAGCAACGACACAACAGGTGACGCTGTCGCCCACGCAGATACGCTCTGTGGAGCGGATTAGGCAGTGGGAGTTTCTGTCGGTGAGCGATGAGGAACTGATAGACACCGTCAGGCATGGCTTCTTCGGCGATGACCAGCTCATACGCATCTACTATGGCACATTGCGGCTCGGCGTAGACTTGGCCGAGACCAAGGAGGGCTGGCTCAGACTCGAGGGCGACACGGTGGTGGCACTGTTGCCTGCCATCAAACTGCTCGATGAGGACTTCATCGACGAGGCACGCACCCAATCGTTTTACGAGACAGGGAAATGGAGCCGTGAAGACCGCGCACGCCTCTACCAGAGGGCATACCGCACCATGCGCCGCCGCTGCTTGAGCCGCGAGAATGTGGCCAGCGCAGAGCGCAATGCCCTGCTGCAGTTTGACAACCTCTTCCACTCGATGGGCTTTGAGCATGTCAGCGTCAGGTTTGCGCCGCAACCCTAAAAGCTAAATGCCACCTTTGGCGCCGTAATCATGGCCTTTGGCGCGCTAAAGGTGGCATTTAGCTCCGGCCAAGGGCATCCCCCTCCTCGCAAACGACTTGATACCAAACACGGCAGGGGGTTAAAAAAACTTTCAGAGAACAGAAATTCCATTTTATCCTACACCTTATTTCATATAAAAACGCTACCTTTGCACTTACATACTGTAACGTAGCTTAAAAATAATCATCAAATAACGTAATGAAACAGTACAGATTAGTGGACAATGCACTGGGATGGCTGGCTTTTCTGATAGCCGCCGTGGTATATTGTTCGACGATTGAACCCACAGCCTCGTTCTGGGACTGTCCGGAGTTTATCTCCACTGGTTACAAACTTGAAATAGGGCATCCGCCGGGGGCACCCTTCTTCATGCTGACGGCCAACCTGTTCTCCCACTTCGCCAGCGACCCGTCGCAGGTGGCCAAGATGGTGAACATCATGAGTGCGCTGCTCAGCGCCACCACCATCCTGTTCCTCTTCTGGACCATTACCCACCTCACACGCAAGCTCATCGTCAAAGACTGGAGCGCCCTCACCACAGGCAAGCTTATCGCCATCGAGGCTTCGGGTATGGTGGGAGCCCTGATCTACACGTTCAGCGACACCTTCTGGTTTTCTGCCGTGGAGGGCGAGGTGTATGCCTACTCATCGGCATTCACGGCCATCGTGTTCTGGCTCATCCTGAAGTGGGAAGACCATGCCGACGAGCCCCATTCGGACCGCTGGCTGGTGCTCATCGCCTACATGACGGGACTGAGCATCGGTGTACACTTGCTCAACCTGCTCTGCATCCCGGCCATCGTGCTGGTGTGGTGCTACCGCCGTTTCCCCAACATCGAACTGAAAGGCTCGCTGATCGCCCTGGCCGTGTCGTGTGTCATCGTGGCAGCTGTGCTCTACGGCGTGGTGCCGGGCATCATCACCGTGGGGGGCTGGTTTGAACTGCTGTTTGTCAACGTGCTCGGCTGTCCGTTCAACACGGGCGAGATCATCTATATCTTCCTGCTCGTGGGCACCGTGATCTGGGCCATCTACGAGACCTACAACGAGGGCAACGAGCGCCGGCAGAATGTGGCTTTCACCCTCTCGGTGGCCATGCTGGGCATCCCCTTCTACGGAGTGGGCTGGACATCGGTGCTGACCGGCATCATCGCGCTGGCCATCCTGTGGTGGGTACTCAACTACAAGCGCACCGTGGAGAAAAAGAAGATAGCCCTGGTGAGCGCACGGCTCAAAAACACCACGCTGCTCTGCCTGCTCATGCTGATGATTGGCTATTCGAGCTACGCACTGATCGTCATCCGCTCGGCCGCCAACCCGCCGATGGACCAAAACTCGCCCGAAGACATCTTTACGCTGGGCAACTATCTGAGCCGAGACCAGTATGGCGACCGCCCACTGTTCTTCGGCCAGGCTTACACTTCCCAAGTGGCGCTCGAAGAGCGCGGCGGCATGTGCATTCCGAGCATGAAGAAGGGCGCTCCTATCTACAGCCGCAAGGAAAAGAGCTCGCAGGACGAGAAAGACTCCTACTTCGTAGTCAATACCAAAGACCGCTACATCTATGCGCAAAACATGCTCTTCCCGCGTATGCACAGCAGCGACCACGCCAAGGCCTACGAAGACTGGATGGGCGGCATATCGGGCACCGAAGTGCCCTACGACCGCTGCGGAGAGCCTATGATGGTAAAGATTCCTACCCAATGGGAGAATCTGCGCTTCTTCCTCTCCTACCAGTGCAACTTCATGTACTGGCGTTACTTCATGTGGAACTTTGCCGGACGCCAAAACGATGTGCAAGGCCACGGCGAACTGGAAAAAGGCAACTGGATCACCGGTTTCGACTTTATCGACAATATGCGGTTGGGCGACCAAAGCAAGCTGCCCGACGACCTGAAAAACAACAAGGGACACAACGTGTTCTACTGTCTGCCCCTGCTGCTGGGTCTGCTGGGTCTCTTCTGGCAGGCATTCCGCGGTCAGAGAGGCATACGCCAGTTCTGGGTGGTCTTCTTCCTGTTCTTCATGACCGGCTTGGCCATCGTTGTCTACCTGAACCAGACTCCGCTGCAGCCGCGTGAGCGCGATTACGCCTACGCAGGCTCGTTCTATGCCTTCGCCATCTGGTGCGGCATGGGCGTGGCAGCCATCATCGACGAGCTGAAGAAGCGCCTGAAGACCGAGCACGTGGCACTGAGCGCCGCGGTAGGCATCGTCTGCCTGCTGGTTCCCATCCAGATGGCCAGCCAGACATGGGACGACCACGACCGAAGCGGACGCTACACTTGCCGCGACTTTGGCCAAAACTATCTGATGACGCTGCAAGACAAGGGCAACCCCATCATCTTCACCAACGGAGACAACGATACCTTCCCGCTGTGGTACAACATGGACGTGGAGGGCGTGCGCACCGATACCCGTGTATGCAACCTGAGCTATCTGCAGACCGACTGGTACATCGACCAGATGTGCAGACCGGCCTACGAGTCGCCCTCGCTGCCCATTACCTGGCCACGACTGGACTACTGTTCGGGCACCAACGAGTACGTGGAGGTACGCCCCAGCCTGAAACAGCAAGTGATGGACTTCTACAAAGAAGATGCGGAAGGTGCCAAGAAACTCTTTGGCGACGAGCCGTTTGAGGTGAAAAACATCATGAAGTACTGGGTGCGCTCCAAGGACAAGGATATGCACGTGATACCCACCGACACGCTCTATATGACCATCGACAAGGAGGCTGTGAAGAAGAGTGGCATGATGATGGCCGCCGACAGCATACCCGACAAGATGGTGATCTCGCTCGCCGGCAAGCGCGCGCTCTACAAGGGCGACCTGATGATGCTCGAAATCATCTCCAACTGCAACTGGACACGGCCTGTATATGTGGCCATGACCGTGGGCGAGGAAAACTACATGAACCTGGGCGACAACTTTGTACAGGAGGGACTGGCCAACCGTATCACTCCGTTTACCACCAACGCTCCCGGTGCCAAAAACTTTGACACGGAGAAGACCTACGACAACGTGATGAACCGCTACAAGTACGGCGGACTGGAGCAGCGCGGCCTGTATCTCGACGAGACGGTACGCCGCATGTGCTACACCCACCGCCAGCTGATGGGAACCCTGGCTCTCAGACTGATAGCAGAGCAGAAGCAGGACAAGGCACGCAAGGTATTGGCCAAGGCCGAGAAGTGCCTGCCCGACTACAACGTGCCGATGAAATACGTGGGTGGCGGTGCCGATATGGCACGAGCCTATGCCGTGATGGGCGACAAGGCACACGCGCTGCGCATCATCAACACGCTGTGGAAGGATGCGGCCCAGTACATGGCCTGGTACCTCACGCTCGATGGCAATACATTCCTCTCCTACACCCGCGAGTGTCTGACACAGATGTATATCCTGCAGGAAATCTGCGGCATCACCGACATGGTGGACAGCAAACTTGCCGACAAGCAGGAGAAACAGCTCAACCTGTTCTATGCCGCCTACCGAAGCAAGGGCGGACACGACCCCAACGAGCAGTAAACGAGAACCCACTGTCATCCCCAGACGGGGATGCGCTCAATCCTTGTGATTCCTGACCGGAATCACAAGGATTTTACCTAAAAAAACTTCCCACAAAACTATGTTTATCGAGCAACCTTCTATCTGGCTACGATGGCTCTATCCGAAAGCCATCTGGCGCATGGACAAACGCGAGCGGGCCGTCTATCTCACCTTCGATGACGGGCCTATCCCCGAATCGACCCCCTTCATCCTCGACACGCTACGGGAATATGGAGCCAAGGCTACGTTTTTCATGGTAGGTGAGAATGTCTTGCGCCACCATGACCTCTACAACCAGATAGTGGCCGAGGGACACCAGGTGGGGAACCACACTTTCAACCATCTGGGTGCCTACAAGCACATGGCCATCACCTACGCCATGAATGTGCAGAAGGCCAACGAACTGATACATGCCCACCTCTTCAGACCGCCACACGGGCTGATGCGCCGCACGGTATACTGGTGGATCAACCGCAAGTACCGTATCGTGATGTGGGACCTGGTGACGCGCGACTACTCGAAATGGATGACGGGCGAGGATGTGCTCAACAATGTGAAGCGGTATGTGAGAAACGGGTCGATCATCACCTTTCACGATTCGACCAAGAGCATCGACAAGCTGCACTATGCACTGCCCGCTGCACTGAAATGGCTGAAAGAACAGGGATATGAATTTAAGATTTTCGAGTGACGACATCAAAGCCGAGGCCAAACGTCTCGGCTTTTTCGCCTGCGGCATCGCCCGTGCCGACCGCGTGGACGAAGCCTATGCCAATAAGTTCAGGCAGTGCATGGAGCGGCACGATTTTGCCGACATGCACTATATGTACGAGCATGTGGAGAAGCGGCTGGACCCACGGCTACTCATGCCGGGCGTGAAAAGCATCGTGTGTGTGGCGCTCAACTATACGCCTGCCGTACCCCTTTCGGCAGAGAGCTACCAGATAGCGGCTTATGCACTGGGGCAAGACTATCACGATGTGATGAAACGCAAGCTATGGCAGCTGGCGGCCAACCTTGGTATCAGCGAGGGATTCCGCTGCTTCGTGGATACTGCTCCCGTGCTGGAGCGATACTGGGCACAGCAAGCAGGGATAGGATGGATAGGGCGCAGCCAGCAGCTGATCATCCCCGGAGGGGGCAGCATGTTTTTCCTGGGCGAACTGTTTCTGGACATCGGACTGACCTACGACACGCCGATGCCCAACCGATGCGGCAACTGCCGGCGCTGCATAGCCGCATGTCCCACACAGGCACTGACGCTGGAGGGTGAGCAAGGCAGCAGGCTGGACGCCAACCGGTGCCTGAGTTATCAGACGATAGAGAATCGTGGAGCGCTGACCGAAGAGGCCAAGGCTGCAATGGGCAACTGTATCTATGGATGCGACCGCTGCCAGCAGGCTTGTCCGTGGAACCAAAAGGCTGTAGCCAACTCGCATCCGGAGCTACAGCCGTCGCCCCTGCTGCTGCAGATGCGGAGGGAAGACTGGACACAGCTTACGGAGGAGACGTATCGCAAGCTGTTTAAGGGAAGTGCTGTGAAGCGGGCCAAGTACAGCGGCCTGATGCGCAACATACACGCCGTGGAAGAGAACACCCCCCAAAAAAGCTAAAGGCCACCTCTACGACGCTAAAGATGGCATTTGCGAGGGCTAAATGCCGCAAATAGCCCAGCCAACTGCCATCACCGCACAGCCCAAAGACTACACCCAACAAAAAGCATATCGCCCGCACGACAGCCTTCTGTCATGCGGGCGATGCTTATAAGGTACCTACTGAGATGCGGTTACTGCATGCTGTAGACTACGTCCATGAGTTTCTTGCCGAGTGCATCGGCCTCTTCCATCGTAGAAGCCTCGCTGTAGACACGGATAATGGGCTCGGTATTGCTCTTGCGAAGATGAACCCAGCGATCGGGGAAGTCGAGCTTCACGCCGTCGATATCGGTCACCGTCACACCTGCCTCTCGGCCATACAGCTCCTTCACCTTGACGAGGATAGCGTCTACATCGGTCTCGGGTGTGAGGTCGATGCGGTTCTTGGCGATGAAGTAGTTGGGGAAAGTCTTGCGCAGTTCGCTTGCCTTGAGTCCCTTCTGAGCCAACGAAGAGAGGAAGAGTGCGATACCTACGAGTGCGTCGCGGCCATAGTGGCTACCGGGATAGATGACACCACCGTTGCCCTCGCCACCGATGACGGCTCCCACGGCCTTCATCTTGGTGGTCACGTTGACCTCGCCCACGGCAGAGGCATAGTAAGTGCCGCCATGACGCTCGGTAACATCGCGCAGGGCACGGGTACTGCTGAGATTGCTGACGGTATCGCCCTTGACATGGTCGAGGATATAGTCGGCCACGGTGACCAGTGTGTACTCCTCGCCGTACATTTCGCCATCTTCCTGTATGAAGGCGAGACGGTCTACGTCGGGATCGACCACTATGCCGAGGTCGTAACCACCCTGGGCGACCTCGACCATGATGCCGCCAAGGTTCTTGGCCAAGGGTTCAGGATTGTGTGCGAAGTCGCCGGTGGGCTCAGCATTCAATATCTTGTATTCTACACCCAGGGCATCGAGCAAGTCGGGAAGGATAACACCGCCCACAGAGTTGATGGCATCTACCACCACCTTGAAATGGGCATTGCGGATGGCCTCTGCGTCTACGAGCGGCAAAGCCAGCACGCTCTCGATGTGGCGACGGTTGAACGAATCGTCTACCGTATAGTGACCGAGATGGTCTACATCGGCAAACTCGAAGTCCTCGCGCTCGGCAATAGCCAACACTTCGTTGCCATCATCCTTGGTCAAAAATTCACCTTCGGCATTGAGGAGCTTCAATGCGTTCCACTGACGGGGATTGTGGCTGGCCGTGACGATGATACCACCATCGGCCTGCGCCCATCTGACAGCCAACTCGGTGGTAGGTGTGGTGGCCAGCCCGATGTCGATCACATCGTAGCCCATGCCCATGAGCGTACCGCACACAACGTTGGCCACCATCTCGCCTGAGATGCGGGCGTCGCGGCCCACAACAATCTTGCGACTCTTGCCCGACTTGGCGATGAATGTGGCATAGGCAGATGTAAACTTGACAATGTCCAATGGGTTCAACGTATCACCGGTTCTGCCTCCGATGGTACCCCTGATTCCTGAGATTGATTTGATGAGAGTCATATAAATATCGTATATAGGTTTTATCGACCACGTTCGTAGGTGATGTCATACAGACACGGATACACATACTGTGATGCGTATGGCTGTCCCTGTGCCGCCGGCACGATGAGCCTGACCTTGGCTATTTCCTCATCGGCCGCAGCCGGACGTCCTAACTTGATATAGGTAAAAGGAACCAGCCATCCGGCAGGCACAGAGGTGCTGCCATAGGCGTAGGTCATCAGACTTTCTTCTGACACAAAAGATGCGGTAAAGGTGCCGGAGGTATTGGTTACCGACATTTTTTCGGGCATGGACGACCAATACAGCACGTCGTTGCTGAGCTGGAGCGAGTCGGTCATCAGATTGCGCTCGGTAAACCGGCAGAGGGCATAGCTTGTTTCACCGTCTTTCAGCTTCTCACCGCATCCCTGGCGCACAATCTGCATGTAGACACCATTGCTCTCGAAAAGCACGAACTCATTCTTACTAACATCTGTGGTATAGTTGTTGGCCTTGAACTGTGCTTCGGAAATGACCGTGACAGCCGAGTCGGCGATGTACTTGTTAATGGCCGCGCGCTCCTTGGCCTTCATCTCTGCATAAGTCTCGGTGTCGTCGCAGGCGACCAACATGGATATTCCTAAAAACAACAGGAATATATACGAAAGTTTATTCATCCGTTATTAATTGTTATATGTATATTGGTTATTGTTCCTAATTTTTCTCCTGCAAAGCACGCCTATTATCCATAAGAGCCAACCTTGCCTAACCTACAGGACTACAACGGGTGAATATCACCTATCTTTGTCCTGCCCATCCACCTATTATAATAAGGATGGAACGCAGGACAAAGGTAAGCATAAAATCTGATACGTAATTCGATTTAGTGTTTATTTTTACTAATTGCGCGTATTTTTTCTTGCCGATGGCCTTTTGCTTAGGTGTCAGCAACAATTAATACCACAAACGCCACAACCGTATAAGGGTGAAGACATCAACTGTTGATGGCTCCGATAATCTCATGGATGCTACTGCAACCATGACTGTCCAACCAGTCGTTGATACCCTCCTTGACCTTGATAGTAACGGTGGGATCGATAAAGTTGGCGGTGCCAATCTCTATGGCCGTCGCACCAGCCATGAAGAATTCGATGGCGTCTTGGGCATTGCTGATTCCTCCAAGACCTATGACGGGAATCTTGACCGCCCGCGCCACTTGCCAAACCATCCGCAGGGCCACAGGCTTGACAGCCGGACCACTCAATCCACCCGTATTGATACTCAATTTGGGGCGACGACGCTCGGTGTCAATGGCCATTCCCATCAGCGTGTTGATGAGCGATACGCTATCGGCACCCTCTGCCTCGCAAGCACGGGCAATCTCGGCAATATCGGTGACATTGGGTGAAAGTTTGACTATCAATGTCTTGTGGTAGCGCTTCCTTACAGCCTTGACAACACTGGCTGCTCCGGAACAGGTCACACCAAAGGCCATGCCGCCGTCCTTCACATTGGGGCAGGAGATATTCAACTCAATGGCAGGAATCTTATCGAGGACATCGATGCGTGCTGCACATTCGGCATAATCCTCAGGGCTGCTGCCGCTCACATTCACAATCATGTGCGTGTCGATACCCTTCACTTTCGGGTAAATAGTCGAACAGAAATAGTCTACGCCCTTGTTTTGGAGACCCACACAGTTCAACATTCCAGCAGAGACTTCCGCCATGCGTGGATAGTCGTTTCCCTCGCGCGGCAGGAGGGTCGTACCTTTTACTATGATGCCACCCAACTCGTGCAGAGGCACCAAATCAGCGAACTCAAGACCATATCCAAACGTGCCCGATGCCGTCATCACGGGATTCTTGAACTCGATATCATTTATCTTTACATTTAAAGCTGCCATAATAACCTCTTAATATTAAACACAGGACCCTCTTTACAAACACACAGATTGCCCTCGACGGTCTTTTCTACACAACAGAGGCATGCACCCAGACCGCATGCCATCAGATTCTCTAACGATACTTCGCAGGCAATGTCGGCCTTGGTGGCATAACGTGCCACTGCCACCATCATAGGTTTCGGACCGCAGCAGGATATCTGGTCAAACCGCACCTTATCGAGGATGGAATGAGTGGTCACAAATCCCTTTTCACCTAAAGTTCCATCTTCGGTAGTGACATAGACCTCGCCCAAACGCTCGAATTCTGCCAACTCTAACAGGTCTTTCTTTGACCGGGCTCCCAACAAGAAGGTTGGCTGTCCGCCCATCTCTTTGATCTTCTGACCAAAATAAAGCAGAGGGGCCACACCGACACCACCGCCTACCAACAAAATGCGCTCAGAGGCCGATTGCGGCATCGTAAATCCATTGCCCAACGGCAACAGACAGTTGACGCAATCCCCCACGCGAACCTGTGAAAGCTGTCGGGTGCCGTCGCCGACAACAGCTACCAACAGCCATAACTCGTTGGTTGCTGCATCATAGTAATTGATAGAAATGGGCCGACGCAAGAATGTGGTCAGCGACTGCCCCACACTGACCTCTACAAACTGACCCGGCAACATGGGAGGCAACGGTTCGGAATGGGTAAGTTTCAATAGGACATACTTCTCATTCAGTTGCTCAACCGATGATACCATCAGGTCCAGACAAGTCTTCTTCATAACGTTATCATTGCATATTGATTATAACGCAAAGATAAGGATTATTTTGGAAATATCATTTCTTAGGGACAAAAGTTTCCCATGTCTGGTCATCATAAAAGATTCGAATCTCTGTGATAGAGCGTGGTTTTTTGTCAATAATTTTCACTGTATTTATTGTAGGAGAAACCCTCGGTACATCCGAGAACGTAACAGCGGAATCCGAAGAGAGGGTAGGCTGCCCATCATCGAAGTTGAGCATCCGCTCTCCACTTGCCGGCACAGCAGATGCGGATCCAGCATCCGTAGCCGATGCACTATCCAGGTACATGGACCCTATTCCAAACATCAACCAGTCTGTGGAGAGATTGGGAATCTTACGTTTGATAGCCTCAACCATATTCAGCGTTGGTTTGGTACGGTCGTTGAAGATGCTACTCAATGTCGCGGGAGACATCTCGATGAAGCTGGCAAACACTTGTTGCGTCATGTGCTGACTCTCCATAATCTTCTTAATTCTATCTTTCATATCATCATATAAGTGTCTGTAATG
>SFKY01000075.1 GCA_004554665.1 Bacteroidales bacterium | reverse complement strand
AAACCGCGTTCCCATGATATAGATGTTTGGAAAGATAAGCGGAAAAATTGCACCAATTGTAGAGGTACAGGCATTGATCCAAAGTATATGTCCATGGCATTGGCGGTTGCGCATTTAGGATATTTCCACCAAGATGGAACTATCAAATGCAAGTACTGCGGAGAGTATGGTAAACATTGGCATCAAATATGTTTTGATTGTACCATCAAAAAATATCACTAATGATTAAGATTGACTGCAAAACGTCATTCAACTTATAACCCGTACAAAAAGAGAGACCTTGCTGTGGATAATTCATAACAAGGTCTCTCATTACCTTTAACAACCGACTTTTCCGGCAGTGGCGGGCGCACGTACGTGCGCCCCTACAGGTAGCTGGCGATTTTACCGTTTTACCTTTTTACTTTTACGATCCTCTTGCCCTCCTCCACGGCCTCCATATTGAGGGGTATGAGGTGGTGGTGTCGCTCCGGTAGGCTCTTGTAGAGTGCGCGCTCAAGGCCGTCGGTGCTGACCACGGGGCACACGTGGAGCAGTGCGCCGAGCACGATCATGTTGAAGACCTTGGGGCTGTTCATGGCGGCAGCCTTGTCCATGGCGTCTACCTCGTAGATGTGGATATCTGTGCGCGTGGGTGGCTGGGCGATGCCGTAGCCGTCGTAGATGAGGATGCCTCCGGGCTTGACGCGCTCCTCAAACTTGTCGAGCGAGGGCTGGTTGAGCACGATGGCCACATCGTATCTACTGAGGATGGGCGACGAGATGCGCTCGTCGCTCACGATGACGGTGACATTGGCTGTGCCGCCGCGCTGCTCGGGGCCGTAGGCGGGCATCCATGTCACCTCCTTGTTGTCCATGAGTCCTGAGTAGGCGAGTATCTTGCCCATGGAGAGCACGCCCTGGCCTCCAAATCCGCTGATGATTATTTCTGTTTTCATATCTTGCTGCTGTGGGCCTTGTGCAGGCCGTGTGTCTATAATGAGGGGTGTGTAAAGACTACTTGGTGGGGATGGTGTCTTTGAGGTCTCCCTTGTGGTACTGCTCGAACATGTGCTGGCGCATCCACTCGTTGGCCTGCACGGGCGACAGCTTCCATCCGCTGTTGCAGGTGGCCACTATCTCGACGAGCGAGGAGCCGAGTCCGCGCATGGAGGCGTCGAAGGCCTTGCGTATGGCCTTCTTGGCCTGCCGGATGGCGGCTACGCTCTCCACGCTCTGGCAGCTGACGTAGCAGGTGCCGGGAAGCTGAGCTGCGAGCTGTGCGATGTCGAGGGGCCATCCGTGGAGCCGGGGATCTCGGCCGTAGGGGCAGGTGCTGGTCTTCTGCCCCACGAGGGTGGTGGGTGCCATCTGCCCGCCGGTCATGCCGTAGATGGCGTTGTTGATGAAGATGATGGGCAGGTTTTCGCCGCGGTTGAGGGCGTGTATGGTCTCGCAGGTGCCGATGCAGGCGAGGTCGCCGTCGCCCTGATAGGTGAAGACCAGGCGGTCTGGCCACAGGCGCTTGATGGCGGTGGCCACTGCGGGGGCGCGACCGTGGGCGGCCTCTTGCCAGTCTATGTCGAGATAGCGGTAGGCGAAGACGGCGCAGCCCACGGGGCACACGCCTACGGTCTTGTCGGCCATGCCCATCTCTTCGATGACTTCGGCCACCAGCTTGTGCACCACGCCGTGGGAGCATCCCGGGCAGTAGTGCATGGGGGTGTCGTTCATGAGCCGTGGCTTCTGGTAGACCAGGTTGTCGGGGGATATGATAGGGTTGCTCATAGCTTTGATGTGTTTATATATATGTGTGTATGGATGGCTGGGAGAAGGCCTCTTGGTCAGGCGTCTCTCAGGGCGTCGACGATTTCCTCGGGGTCGGGCACCATGCCGCCCAGGCGGCCGAAGTGGCTCACGGCGGCTCTGCCCGCTACGGCCAGCCTCACGTCTTCGACCATCTGCCCGGCGTTGATCTCGGCCACGAGAAAATGCTTGGCCTTCGATGCCAGCGCGGCGATCTGCCTCTCGGGGAAGGGCCACAGGGTGATGGGGCGGAAGAGTCCGACCTTCACACCCTCGGCGCGTGCCAGTTCCACGGCTTTCTCGGCGATGCGGGCGATGCTGCCGAAGGCCACGATGACGTACTCGGCATCGTCTGTGAGCAGCTGCTCATAGCGCACCTCTGTGTCGCGGATGGTGCGGTACTTGGCCTGCAGGGCCAGGTTGCGCTGCTCCATCACCTCGGGCTTGAGCTCGAGCGATGTGAGGATGTTGGGGCTCCTGTCGGGGGTGCGCCCTATGGTGGCCCAAGGGCACTCTCTCCTGATCTGATCCTCGGTGCGGCGGGGCTTCATGGGGGGCAGCACCACCTTTTCCATCATCTGCCCAATGACGCCGTCGGAGAGTATCATGACGGGGTTGCGGTAGCGGAAGGCGAGGTCAAAGGCGAGGTCTACGAAGTCGGCCATCTCCTGCACCGAGTTGGGGGCGAGCACGATGACGTAGTAGTCGCCGTTGCCACCTCCGCGGGTGGCCTGGAAGTAGTCGCTCTGGCTGGGCTGTATGGTGCCGAGTCCAGGGCCTCCGCGCTGCACATTGACGATGACACCGGGTATCTCTGCGCCTGCCATGTAGCTGATGCCCTCCTGCATGAGCGATATGCCGGGCGATGACGATGAGGTCATGACGCGCTTGCCGGCTCCACCGCCGCCATAAACCATATTGATGGAGGCTACCTCGCTCTCTGCCTGGAGCACCACCATGCCGGTGGTCTCCCAGGGCTTGAGCATGGAGAGAGTCTCGATAATCTCGCTCTGGGGTGTGATGGGGTAACCGAAATATCCGTCGGCTCCGCAGCGGATGGCCGCATGGGCTATCGCCTCGTTGCCTTTCATGAGTTTCACTTCTTGTTGTGCCATAGCTGTGTGTTATTGTTGCTCCATTTTCTTCCTGTACACGGTGATGCAGCCGTCGGGGCAGACGATGCCGCAGCTGGCGCATCCGATGCAATCGTCGGGACGCGCGGCCTCTACGTAGGGGTAGCCGTGGACATTGACCCTGCGGGGGGCGAGCGCGATGACGTGCTGCGGACAGGCTTCCACGCACAGCTGGCATCCCTTGCAGCGGTCTGCATTAACGATGATAGCTCCCTTGATTTTTCCCATAGGTGTGATGTGAATGTTAGCGGTTGTTATGGATTGTATGCGTCTCGATGATAGTATCCCAGTATGTCGTCGAGCATCTGCTTGGCGGCCGCTGCGGGCGACTGGGGGTCTCGGGCGATGGCCTCCATGTAGCAGTCGATGGCGTGCTGCCAGTCGCCCTGCCGCCGGTACTCGTTGCCGCGGCGGTAATAGTCATCGGCGGTCATGGGTAAAACTCTTTCTTGCCAGCCGAGAGGGTATTCTTCATGAGCGAGCAGATGGTCATGGGACCCACTCCTCCGGGCACGGGGGTGATGTAGGCGCAGCGGGGCGCCACGGCATCGAAGTCTACGTCGCCGCTCAGGCGGAATCCGCTCTTGCGGGTGGCGTCGGGCACACGGGTAGTACCCACGTCTATCACCACGGCACCCTCTTTGACCATATCGGCGGTGACGAAACCGGGGCGGCCGATGGCTGCGATGAGGATGTCGGCCTCGCGGCAGGTCTCCTTGAGATGAGTGGAATGTGAGTGGCATACGGTGACGGTGCTGTCTCCATACTGCTTCTGCATCATGAGCTGGGCCATGGGCTTGCCCACGATGTTGCTGCGACCGAGGACGACGCACTGCTTGCCCGATGTCTCGATGCCGTAATGGCGGAGCAGGGTGAGGATGCCGAGGGGGGTAGCGGAGATGAAGCAGGGCAGCCCGATGGCCATGCGGCCCACGTTGATGGGGTGGAAGCCGTCTACATCCTTGCGGTAGTCGATGGCCATGATCACCCGCTGCTCGTCGATGTGTGCGGGCAGGGGCAGCTGCACGATGAAGCCGTCTACATCGTCGTCTTGGTTGAGGCGCGCCACACACTGCAGCAGTTCTTGCTCGGTCACGTCAGCCTCGTATCGGATGAGGGTGGACTTGAAGCCGCACTGCTCGCAGGCGAGCACCTTGTTCTTGACATAGGTCTCGGAACCGCCGTCGTGCCCCACCAGGACAGCTGCCAGGTGCGGGCGCTTGCCGCCACCGGCCACGATGGCCTCTACCTCTTGTGCTATCTCCTGCTTGATGGCCGCGGCCGTGGCCTTGCCGTCTATCAGTTGGTATTCCATATTATTATTGCTGGATATGTTTCTTGGGGTTTTGCGTGTTTACAGTTTGGGCATGCCGGGCATGCCCTTCATGCGTCCCATCATGCCCTTCATGCCAGCACCGGTGACCATCTTCATCATCTTGCGTGTCTGGTCAAACTGCTTGATGAGGCGATTCACCTCCTGGATGTTGGTGCCGGAGCCCTTGGCAATGCGCTGGCGGCGGCTGGTGTTGAGGATGGCGGGATTCTTGCGCTCCTGGGGTGTCATGCTGTAGATGATGGCCTCGATGCCCTTGAAGGCGTTGTCGTCTATATCCACGTCGCGGATAGCCTTTCCCACGCCAGGAATCATGCTGGCCAGGTCTTTGAGGTTGCCCATCTTCTTGATCTGGTGTATCTGGTTGAGGAAGTCCTCGAAATCGAACTGGTTTTTCTGTATCTTCTTCTGGAGGCGCTTGGCCTCTTCCTCGTCGTACTGCTGCTGGGCGCGCTCCACCAGGCTCACCACATCGCCCATGCCGAGGATGCGGTCGGCCATACGCTCGGGATAGAAGGCATCGATGGCCTCCATCTTCTCGCCGGTACCAATAAACTTGATGGGTTTGGTCACCACGGTGCGGATGCTGAGGGCGGCACCACCGCGGGTGTCGCCGTCGAGCTTGGTGAGCACCACGCCGTCGAAATCCAAGCGTTCGTTAAACTCCTTGGCGGTGTTGACGGCATCCTGTCCAGTCATCGAGTCTACCACGAAGAGGGTCTCATCGGGATTCACTGCCTGCTTGAGGCGGTAGATCTCGTCCATCATCTCCTCGTCCACGGCCAAGCGGCCGGCGGTATCGACGATGACCACGTCGTAGCCCTTGGCCTTGGCCTCCTGGATGGCATGGCGGGCTATCTCCACCACGTCCTTGTTGCCCTCCTCGGTATAGACGGGCACGTCTATCTGCGCGGCCACAACCTTGAGCTGCTCAATGGCGGCAGGGCGATACACGTCGCAGGCCACAAGCAGGGGCTTCTTGCCCATGCTCTGCTTGAGACGGTTGGCGAGCTTGCCAGAGAAGGTGGTCTTACCCGAGCCCTGGAGTCCAGACATGAGGATGATCGAGGGCTTGCCCGTGAGGTTGAGCCCCACGCTCTCGCCTCCCATCAGGGTGGCGAGCTCGTCGTGCACGATCTTCACCATGAGCTGGCCGGGCTTCACGGCGGTGAGCACGTTCATGCCCATCGCCTTTTGCTTCACGGTGTCGGTAAACTGCTTGGCCACTTTGTAGTTGACATCGGCGTCGAGCAGTGCCCGGCGTACATCCTTGAGTGTCTCGGCTACGTTGATCTCGGTGATTTTTCCCTCACCTTTCAGTATCTTGAAAGAGCGTTCTAACCTATCACTTAAATTTTCAAACATCCTTTTTCTTCTTTATATGATTCTGCAAAAATACGCATTTATGGGGTGAAAACACCATGTTGCCGCCATGATTTAAAGTATTTTAAAAAACAGGGACGCATTTATTGCGCACATCTACTCGACATGTGCAACAAATGCGTCGCTGTGTCTCGCCCTCCGCACAAGACGGCCTGTGGCTAATCCTTGAGCGAATAGGTGACGGTGGTCACCACCCTCACCTTCTTGATCCAGGGCGTATTCTGGTCGCGGTCCTCGATGGAGAACTGGCCTTGGTCTGCGCTCACTATCTTGTTGAGCTTGGAGTGGCTGTTCTCGGCAAACTGCTGTGCCGTCTTCTCGGCATTGGAGATGGCCTCTTCCATCATCTTGGGCTTCATCGAGGTAAACGACACATACTCGTAGACCGTGGGGTTCTCGTAGTCGCCGCCCACGATGGCAATGCCCTGCTTGAGCAGTTCGCCCTGTCGGGCTATGATGCTGCGCACGAGCTTCACGTTGCCCGATGTGACAGTGATGATGCTGGTGATGATGTAGCGGTAGGGGCGTGTGTTGTTGGAGTATTGGTCGGCATTCATGTCTATCACCTTGGAGGCATTGACCGAGATCTCTGTCTCCTTGATGCCCGCATCCACCAAGAACTTCTTGATCTTGGCCTGCTTCACGGCGATGAGATTGTAGAGCTCGGGCAGGTTGTTGCCCATCTCCTTGGAGAGGATGGGCCACGTCACCTTGTCGGCCTCCACCTCTTTCTCTGCCAGTCCCTTAACGGTGACCTTGCGGTCCTTGTTGGCAAAATCGTCGATTCCCCACTTGATGCAGAGTCCCAGCACCACGATGGCGATGGCCATGATGGCAGCTTCGTAGATTCGATTATTCTTCATATCCTATTGCTTTATGAGTGATGCTGCAAATATAGGCAATAAAGGCCATACTCACAAAGCATCGGTGCGAAATCTTGCTATCAAAGGTAAATGATCACTAAAACCGTCGTGATACCTCATGCCGATGTACGTGCGCTTGGGACGTATGCCGCCGTAGCGGTCGTCAGGCTCCAGCAGGAAGGGGAAATCGCCCACCGCGATGTCTGCCAGACGCTCCGCCAGAGGGCCGCATCCCAGTATGTGGTCTATCATCTCCCACTGGCCGCGATACTTGTAGGTAGCCTTGGCACCATGCGTGCCGCGCGCCCCAGAGGCCAAGTCGTGCATCCCACGCTGTACCAGCATACGCACCGAGGGATCCTTGCCGGTATCGTTGAGGTCGCCTGCTATGAGGATATTGGCATCAGGCACCAGATGCCTGATGGAGTCGACGGACACCATAAGCCGCTCGGCCGCCGCCCGTCGGTAGGCCGCTGTCTCGTGTTGGCCTCCCGAGCGGCTGGGGAAGTGTACCACAAAGACATGCAGCGTGTCGTCTGCGAGAGTCTGCCCCTTGGCATAGAGGATGTCGCGGGGCGGCCGCTGCCCCCTCTGCGGCGGGATGCGGATGGAATGATGGTCCAACAGCCTGAAGGAGAAGGGCGAGTACAGCAGCGCCACGTCCATGCCGCGGGGGTCGGACGAGTGGGTCATGACATACTCGTAGCGCGAGGCACGGAGGATGGATCGCCGGGTGAGGTCGAAAAGCACGGAGTCGTTTTCCACCTCCACCAGCGCCACGAGGTCGGGGACCGACAGGCCCTCCGGGGTCTCGCCACAGGCCATAATCTCCTGCCCCACCCTGTTGACCTTGCGCCAATAGCGGTAGTGCGTCCAATGACGATAGCTTGCGGGCAGATACTCGGTGTCTTGCCGCAAGCTGTCGTGACGGCAGTCGAAGAGATTCTCACAATTCAGCTCGACCACCGTGAAGAGGCTGGCCAACATGGCCATGAGTAGTGTCATCGTCTCAACCCTGCAATGGCCTTGCCCTTATTCCCTGACATTCTTCCTGATCTTGGTGAGATACAGCTTGATACCCTCAGCATCCTTGTGGTCGATGATTTCGAGCAGCTCTTTGAGCTCGCTCCTGATTTGTGCCACCTGGTCGTGGGTGTAGGGATTGAACAGTATCTCCTGCAGCAGATAGTCGTCCTCGCTCAGCACGCCCTTGGCGATGCGCATGTGGCGCTTGAAGGTGGTGCCCGGGGCATCCTGATGCTTCATCACCGCCGCGAAGACAAAGGTGCTGACAAAGGGGATGCTCAGCGAGTAGGCCACCGTGCGGTCGTGCTCCTCGAAGGAGTATTCGTAGATGTTGAGGCCCAACTTGCCATACACATCCTTGAAGAAGATGCGTCCCATATAGTCGCCCTCGTTGATGATGATGGCGTTCTCCTCGGAGAGCTGGTTCAGATTGGCAAACGTAGGGCCAAACATGGGGTGCGTGGACACATAGCGGTGCGAGGTGGTCTCGTAGTAAGCCTTCAGTCCGGTCTTCACCGAACTGATGTCGCTCAGTATGCAGTCGGCCGGCAGGTAGGGCAGCACTTCCTCAAAGGCAGGGATGGTAAACTTGACCGTCACCGCATTGATGACCAGCTCCGGGGCAAACTGGCGTATCTCCTCCAGCTGCGTGAAGCGCTGGCAGTTGTAGGTGAAGCGCATCCGCTTGGGGTCTTTCTCGTAGACGGCCATCTCGTGCTCAAAGCTCAGGAGGTCGAGGAAGAAGCTCCCCATCTTGCCTGCGCCCAATACTAATATCTTCATGTCGCTTTATCGGTTGGTACTTACAGTTTGCTAATTAGCGGTTGAGTATCTCCACCTGCTGGCGCACGCTCTCCTCGTGCACGTTCTCAAACACCTGTGCGATAAACTCGGGCGACATGCCCAGCAGCGCTCCCTGGGCGCCCCGCTTGTCGAGTATCTCGGTATAGCGGTTGGCCTGGAAGACGGTCATGTTGTGCTCCTTCTTGTACTGGCCTATCTCCCTGCACACGCGCATACGCTTGGCAAGCAGATTCATGAGCTCGGTATCCATCTCGTCGATCTGCTTGCGCAGCATGGCGATACCCTCGGTGGTCACATGCTCATCGCGTACCACTAATATATTAAGGATATAGTCGAGCACATCGGGGGTGACTTGCTGGCGGGCATCGCTCCAAGCCTCGTCGGGCGAGCAATGGCTCTCTACGAGCAAGCCGTCGAAGCCCAAGTCCATCGCCTGCTGGCAGAGCGGGGCCACGAGCTCGCGGCGTCCGCCAATATGACTGGGGTCACAGAAGATGGGCAGATTGGGGATGCGGCGATGCAGCTCCATCGGAATCTGCCACATCGGCAGATTGCGGTAGATCTTCTTGTCGAAGCTCGAGAATCCCCGGTGCACGGCAGCCATGCGCTTCACGCCGGCCTGATTGAGGCGCTCCATCGCCCCGATCCACAGTTCCAGATCAGGATTAACAGGGTTTTTCACCAGCACAGGCACCTCGATGCCCTTCATGGCATCGGCCAGATCCTGCATGGCAAAAGGATTAGCAGCCGTGCGGGCACCCACCCAGAGGATATCGATGCCATACTTCATGCATAGCTCCACATGCTCGGGCTTGGCCACCTCGGTGGCTACCAGCATGCCGGTCTCTTCCTTCACCTGCTTCATCCACGGCAGCGCATTCTCGCCGTTGCCCTCAAAGCCGCCCGGCTTGGTACGGGGCTTCCAGACACCCGCCCTGAAGTTGTGGCAGCCCTTGGCGGCCAGATCGCGTGCGGTTTTCATCACTTGTTCCTCTGTCTCTGCCGAACAAGGACCGGCAATGACGATGGGACGATTGTTGTCACTCGGTAAATTTAAAGGACAAAGTTCCAGTTCCATAATATTTCTGATTTTAAATGTTTTTACTTGGATTGCGCTCCATTCTCTCGTCGCCTCTCACCACACCAGCGCCTCTATGCGGTGCAGGGCCTCGGCCATCTTCTCATCGTTGGCACACAGCGAGATGCGGATATAGCGCTTGCCATTCTCGCCGAAGATGAAACCCGGGGTGAGAAACACCCTCGCCTCGTGCAGCACACGCTCTGTAAGCATCTCCACATCATCGTACTTGTCGGGTATCCTCCCCCACAGGAACATGCCCACCTGCGCCGGATCATACTGGCATCCCAAGCAGCTCATGATCTGCTCGGCTATCTGTCGCCTGCGGCGATACACCTCTATATTAAACTCGCGGTGCCAAGCGGCATCATTGGTCGTCAGCGCCTCGGCGGCAGCCAACTGTATGCCTCTGAACGTGCCGCTGTCTATATTGCTCTTGATCTTGAGAATCCAACTGATAAAGGTGGCGTTGCTTGCACACATGCCCACACGCCATCCAGGCATGTTGAAGGCCTTAGACATCGAGTTGAGCTCTATGCAGCAGTCCTTTGCCCCCGGCACCTGAAGCAGGGAAATGGGGTGCTCGTTGAGGATAAACGAATAGGGATTGTCATTGACCACCACAATGCCATGCCTGTGCGCGAAATCCACCAGCCGCTCATACGTCTCCATACGGGCGTTACCTCCGGTGGGCATGTTGGGATAGTTGGTCCACATCAGCTTCACCCGCGAGAGGTCCATCGCCTCCAGCGCGTCAAAGTCGGGCTGCCAGCCATTGTCCTCGCACAAGTTGTAGTTCACTATCTTCGCTCCCAGTATCTTGCTCAACGAGGTGTAGGTAGGATAGCCGGGGTCGGGCACCAGCACCTCATCGCCGGGATTGACAAAGGCCAGCGTGATGTGCAAGATTCCCTCCTTGCTGCCGATGAGCGGCTGTACCTCGGCCTGGGGGTCAAGTGTCACACCATACCACTTGGCGTAGAAGTCGGTCATGGCCTTGCGCAACTCCGGGGTACCCATCGTGGGCTGGTAGCCGTGGGCATGCACATCGCGCGACACCGCACACAGTGTTTCCACGGTCTGCTGCGAGGGAGGCATGTCCGGACTGCCGATGGCCAGACTGATAATGTCGCACCCTTCGGCATTGAGTCGGGCCACTTCCTTAAGTTTACGACTGAAATAGTATTCTTGTACGCATCCCAAACGGTCTGCAGGCTTAACATTGTTCATATTCTCCGATAATTTTAAGTTCTTTAGTCAACGGGATAATGGCATCTATCGACTGCCTGTAACGGATAACGTTCTCAAAGGTCACATCCACATAGAACAGATACTCCCATTCGTGTCCTATCACTGGCAACGACTGTATCTTCGTAAGGTTGATGTCGTAAAAAGAGAGGATGGTCAGCACCTTAGACAGGCTTCCCTCTTCGTGGGGAAGCGAGAAAACAAGGCTCGCCTTATTGGTCCGGTCCAGCGGACGCAGGAAATCGGCCTTGCGGGGATCGCAGACCACCAGGAATCGAGTAAAATTGTGCTTGTTGTCCTCGATGTGGTCCTCCAGCACTTTCAAGCCATAGAGCTTGGCAGCGTCGGCATGGCAGATGGCTGCCCATCCCCGGCACCCGTGCTTGCTGATATATTCGGCACTGCCTGCCGTATCCTCACTCTCCACCGCCTTCATGTCGGGATGATTGGACAGGAAGTCGCGGCACTGCATCAGGGCCACAGGATGGGAATGTACTTCGCGGATATCGCTCCATCCCTGGTCGGGCAGACAACTGATGGCGTGCTGAATGTGCAGTTTGTGCTCTCCCACAATGGTCGTTCCCGACGAGCGCAGCAACTCGTAGTTGTGCAGCAGCGAACCGGCAATCGTGTTTTCTATCGCCATCAATCCGATAACGGTAGGGTCGCGCTTGATGTTCTCAAACACCTGCTCAAACGTGGAGCAACAGATTATCTGCAGCTGCTCGCCCTCAAAATACTGATGGGCCGCAATGTCGTGAAACGACCCCAAAACGCCCTGTATGGCTACTCTTTTCATCTTCTGTCTTTATAAAAAGTAAAATCCCGCTCCAATATCATTGAAGCGGGACTTGATTCATTCTATCTCATCTTAAGTTGAAATTTACACGCAACTTCCCGCTTCGCAATGCCTTGCAAAGTAATAAAAGTAATAAAAGTATGCGTTCATTCCAATCATCATTCCTGTATGTTATTGATGTTTATGCTGCAAATGTATAACTTTTATTTTATT
>SFKY01000121.1 GCA_004554665.1 Bacteroidales bacterium | reverse complement strand
GCAAAATCCTTGAACTTCTCGGCCAGCTTACTTCCTTTCTCCTGTTTCACAGACATCAGGATGGTCTCCTTATCGTGTTCCTTCAGGAAACGGTCCATCTGGTCTACGACATCCGAGAACGGAAGGCCCAGATCGCCATCCCCATGACAAAGTCCCAGGTCATCGTTCAGACGTATGTCAAGGAAGCGTATGCCACAACACAACTGCGTGTAGACATCAAAATTCTGGCAACGATAGTAACCCGGGCCTATTTTATATGTGCCGGTGTCATGAGTGCCGGGAATCGTGAGTTCGCGATAGTTCGTACTGCCGGGAATATACGACATCCAGTTGGCTACGGGATCATCATGATACGGCTCGAACACAAGCACTGTGGGCGCACTTACATCTGTATTCGCCACATACACCTCATCTCCCTTGCAGCAATCGATAATGCAGTTTTCTTTAAGGCCCAGATACAGAATAGGGTCTGTGCCCGAATCATCACGCATTATCTTGAAGCCGATGGATTGGCCGGACACGTTAGTCACACGGTACCTTCCACATCCGTCCAGTCTGAAATTGTCGCTTGCACGATTACTCTGGCCATCCTTATGGCTCTTGGCACATTCAACAAAGATAGACCCAGAAGCATAATTGCCGCCATCGATGGCTTTACAGGTGACCGTAAACCCACCTGATGCACCCTCCGGGTCAGAGATGTACAGATTGTCTAACGGTCTGCTAAGTGTAATGCTTCCGTCGCGCAGGTTCTGGAAAATCACATCATCATCTGCTTTAGGAACGTCCTGCCATACATCAAACTCTGCCCCCTTGTCGGTACAGGTCCATAAATAGAATTGCTTGTCAACAAGTCCTTTTGTTGAGAAATTGTCACTTGAACGATGCGTCTGGAGGTGCTTATGATCCTTCTCGCTCTTGATGCTCACCGATTCGTTTGAAGCCCCATAAACAGGGGCATCCGGATTTACATCGTCATCATCGTCTGAGCAGGAACTCATCGCGAACGGTACCGCGGTCAACAAACAACACATCAGGCAGAACTGCCATAATGGGGCAAACACTTTTTCAACATTTTTTTTCATAATTCCTTGAGTTAAATTAATGGTTATAGATAAGTTTGAACAATATATATACATTCATTTAATGTCAGCGGTGAATGCCGTGAACACGCCGTGCGGCCGGAGCGCCTTGTCAGTCGAAGGCCGGAGCATCACTGCCACTGTCGCTGCCGCCGGAGGACTCGCCGCCCGTGTCGCTGCCCGAACCCGTGTCACCGCCTTCCGTGCCACCGGTGGTGCCGCCTTCGTCGGGCGTTTCGCTGTCCGTGCCGGGAAGGGGCTGCGAGGAAGTGGCCTTGCGGCTCATGGCATTGCGCATATACTGTGTGATTTCGGTGTTCACATAGTTGATAAAGGATGCATAGTCGGCCACACCTTCAAGGATGGCCAGGGCATCGATGACCTCCACAAGATCGTCGTAGGCATCATCGGTGGCGAAGCGGGCGGTCCTGAGGGCACCCAGCACCTGCGCGCTGCGGTCGTCGGTGCGCTGGAGCAGCATGTCGTTCACGCGGTCGTTGGCCTGCTTGAGGCTTTCCACCAGACGGGTCAGCCCCAGCGTCTCCACGTGTGTGGCAAGGGGGTCTTGCAGATCGGCCACGAGGTTCAGGAGCAGTCCCGTTTCCTGCTGCAGATTGCTCTTGGTGTCGATGTTGTAGTCCTTGATGCTCTGCCAAAGGTATTTGGCAGCCTCGGCCTCCTCCTGCATGGGTATGTCGAGGAAACTCTTCACCATGGCGCGGAACTTGGTGTAGAGCGTGTCGCGGTCCTGGTCGGCCTGCTTGATGTCGTCGCTCTTGAAGTTCTTGCGGCTCAGCGTGAGGCATTCGTCCTCCTTGGCCACAGCCGTTTCGAGGACAGCCACCAGCCCGGCAGCCTTGTTCATCACTTTGGCGTCGCTCTTGGCTCTGTCGAGCACACTTTTCACGAAGAGGAAATGAACGCCGTTTCTCATACTCTTGAGATAAACAGATTTGAAATGTCTCATGACGATCATAATTTTGAGGTTATTCTATTGTCGCCAAGCGGAGTTTCCGCAAGACCGAGGTTGGTGAAACCGAATGCGAAGTTAAGGAAAATTTTCCAATACAACGCCATCTTCGGGCAAAGATTTGAACAAAAAGGGGAAAAAACGTGCATTTGGCATGCGGCGGACCTGAAATGAATGATATGACAAGTTTCTGAGCAGAATCATGCCTGCAAAATTTTTGCAAGGCGTTTCCCAGCCGGAATCATCTTTGCAAAAATTTTGCAGGGCATTTCCCGGCCAGAACCATCTTTGCAAAAATTTTGCAGAGCATTTCCCAGCCAGAACCATCTTTGCAAAAATTTTGCAAGACGTTTCCCCACCGGAATCATCTTTGCAAAAATTTTGCAAGGCGTTTCCCCGCCGGATTCATCTTTGCAAAAATTTTGCAAGGCATTTCCCGGCCGGAGTCATCTTTGCAAAAATTTTGCAAGGCATTTCCCGGCCGGATGCAACTAACGCCCTGAAGGGGCAACCTGCCATCAGCCCAGGGCAGAGCGAAGCGGCACCCTGGGTTATAAGCCCCACACACAAACCGTCGCCCTACAGGGGCAAAAGCCAGACTATCAGTAAAGAAACCGAATGTTTATCCCCTATGCGTAGTCCTGCTTTTGCCCCTCTAGGGTGCTTTTCAATTTATCCGTTTCCGATACCCAGGGTGCCATTCCGCTTCGCTCCATTCTGCCCTGGGCTGATAGCTTTTGCCCCTCCGGGGCGTTTCATCTCGCCCCTCCTCCCCCTAAACAGGGGGATTGAGGGGGTCTGGCTCGGCTAGAAGCATCCGTAGGCATCGCCCTTCATGGCGAGCTGGCAGGAAGAGCCTTCGGCATAGCCGGGCTGTCCGCCACCCACGAAGATGCTGACATCGCCCGCCTGCTGAATGAGGTTGCCCTTGCGGTCACAGAGCGCCAAGTCCTCGGGGGTGAGGGTGAAGCGCACCTCACGCTCCTCGCCGGCCTGCAGATGCACACGACGGAAGCCCTTGAGCGAACGGATGGGACGGATGGTCTGGCCGTCCTGGGGATGGGCCACATAGAGCTGAACCACCTCGTCGCCCTCACGGCTGCCCGTGTTCTTCACTTTGACCGACACCTCCACCTTCTGACCCGTGGTCACCTCGGGCTGGCAGGCGAGGCCGCTATAGGCAAAGGTGGTGTAGCTGAGGCCGTAGCCGAAGGGATAGCGCACCTTGCCTTTGAAATAGCGATAGGTGCGGTTCTCCATCGAATAG
>SFKY01000120.1 GCA_004554665.1 Bacteroidales bacterium | reverse complement strand
ATTGATTTCATCCATGATTGGCTGCGCTCGGCATAGCATTCAAGCAAGCTTGATGTTCTGCTCTCACTTGCACAATCATTCTGTGACGGGGCGAACACTAAGACCGGCACTACGGCTGCCGTAGTACGTGCAGGGGTTGCTGCTATTGAAGAGCAGGTAACGAGCGGCGCCGGAGTACGACGAACTGAGCGAACTCGACCAGTAGTAGCAGCCCCCACCCACGCCGTTCGTATGAGTATCGGAGCCAAAGCCAGCAGCAGGGAGGAAGATACTGTTGCCGTTAGGACCTGTAACCTTATAACCATTATGTCCTCCTTGGGACGTCCATGTCCACGTGCATTTATTACAGAGTTCCTTATTTTCTGCCTCAGTTGGCATGCGCCACGTACCGCCCCAGTTCTCACGGGCAGTGTCGTGTCCGCTGGTCGGGCTGATGCTCGTCTTACCGCCAATCTTGTAGGTGCCCCAACGGCCGTCAGGCTTGCCGTCAAGGCTGTCAAAACAGTTGTCCCAGTCGTAGCTTGACTTCGTTTCCGTCTCACCCCAGGCGTAGTAGCCACCATAGTCGCTCGGGCTGGATGCGCCCACGTTCTGCGTCGCCCACTTCACGCTCAGCCCGAGATCTGCATAATCATGACCGTTGATAGTGCCTGATATGGATTGCTGTGGTGAATCCTCAGCGTTGGTCTGGTTATCTGGGACTTTGCTCCACGGCTGCCATAGAGCAACAGAAATGATGATGGCTGCGGCAGCCACTCCAGAGATTATCCACTTCCATCCTAACTGCCTTGCAGGTTTGGGCTTTGGTGCTGGCTGGGGATTAGGCCTTGGACGTTGCGTGGGTTCGGGCACAACGACATCTACATTTGTCTTTTCATTATCTACGAGCATAACCATCCATTCCTCAACCGACTGCGGGCGATTCTTTCTCAACAACTGCATGGCGGACTCCACTGCCTTGCGGGTGGTGGCGGAGATGGAAGAAGGCAATGGGGTGAGGGTTGCCTCTTCGGAGTGCAGCAGTGTGGAGGGAGGTGGAGTGATGCCCGTCATCAGTTTGTAGAGCGTGGCGCCAAGGGCGTAGATGTCGGTAGCGGGACTGAACGACTTGAAGCTTTGGTTCACCTGCTCCACGGGGGCATAACCCTTGGTGTTGATGCCAAGCAACGAGGAGGTGTTCTCGCCCGTCTCATCGTCATAGTGCTTCGAGGCGCCGAAGTCTATCAGCACGGCCTTGCCATCCTTGCCCAGCATGATGTTGCCGGGCTTGATGTCGAGATGAAGGCGGTTGAGGCTGTGAACATATTTCAAAGCCTCGGCCACCTGGCGGATGTAGCCCATTGCCTCCGCCTCGGGCAACTTGCCACGTTTCTTCACCACATCGCTGAGCGACTGGCCGTCGATGTATTCCATGGCATAGTAGGCCGTGCCGTTCTCCTCGAACACGTCTAACACGCGCACGATGCCCGCATGCTTCATCATGTACAGCGCACGGGCCTCGTCAATGAACTTCTTCTTCAGTTTGCCATACAGCGCAACCTTCGACTGCGTGCCCACCGTCACCTGCCCCGTCCGTTCGTCACGGTTGCAGAAGTCGCTGACGAAAAATTCCTTCAGCGCTACGCGCTCATCCAGCAGCGTATGGTAAGCCTCGTAAGTGCAGCCGAAACCGCCAGAGGCGATATAGTGCACTATCTTGTATTTCCCTCGCTGCAGGAGAGCATTGTTTTTTAAATGCATAGTTCTTTAATTTCTTTGTGGGTTCACTTCAGACCTGTCCCATGACTCCTTGAATCCCAATTTTCTTGGGCACAGATTTTTAAAATATTTCGACCCGCTTCGCGGGTATTTTAAATAAATCGAATAATTCAAATAAATCCTACAGCTTCGCGGTGCTTTAGTCTGTGACGGGGCGAACACTTTGACCGAATCTGCGGAGGCAGCTATTCGTGTCGTGGTAGCTGCTATTGAAGTTTAGGAAACGAGCGTCGTCGGAGCTCGACGAACCGAGCGAACTCGACCAGTAGTAGCCGAACTCACCCCCGTAGAACCTAACAGTACCGTTGCGCCAGCCAGCAGCAGGGAGGAAGATACTGTTGCCGTTAGGACCAGTAACCTTATAACCATTATGACCGCCTTGGGATGTCCATGTCCACGTGCATTT
>SFKY01000074.1 GCA_004554665.1 Bacteroidales bacterium | reverse complement strand
TCACTACTGTCCCGTTAAAGTGGACTAATCGCTCTTTGAATTAATTGAAATACAGTCTATTAGGTGGTGTTTTGGAATGAAACGGACTTGATTTCGTAACTTTGCAGTCAAATTAAAATGACTGCTATGTTCCAAGACAAATACGTTTTTGCCCAGCTCACCGCTTTTTTGAACAGAACTCAGTTTAACAACTATGTTCGCAAGTATGATGGAAACCGCTATGTGAAGCATTTCACTTGTTGGAATCAGTTGCTTGCAATGATGTTTGGTCAACTGAGTAATCGAGAGAGTTTGCGAGATCTGATTGTTGCTTTTGAAGCACATAGAGTAAAGCAATACCATCTTGGATTAGGGCGTAAGCCTATTGCGAAAACGACATTTGCTTCTGCCAATCAGAATCGTGACTATCGTATCTTTGAAGACTTTGCTTTCTATATGATGGAGCAAGCCAGAAAGAAACGAGTAACGGATATCTTCAAGTTGAAAGGCAATGTGTATGCTTTCGACTCTACGACCATTCCATTGTGTTTGTCGGTCTTCTGGTGGGCAAAGTTCCGTAAGAAGAAGGGAGGAGTAAAAGCACATGTGCTATACGACCTCGAATCTCAGGTTCCAGCTTTCTTCCATATCTCTACAGCATCAGTTTACGACTCAAAGGCTATGAGGGAAATTCCCTATGAATCAGGTTCTTACTATGTTTTCGACCGTGGATACAATGCATTCAAGGAACTTTTCAAAATACATCAGCATGAATCGTTCTTTGTTGTGCGAGCCAAGAAGAATCTGCAATACAAATGCTGTAAATGGAGGCGCAGGTTGCCAAAGAATATATTGACAGATGCTGTGATTGAATTCACTGAATACAATTCATACCGGAAGTATCCGGAGAAACTCAGACTCGTCAAATTCTATGATGAAGAACAAGGTAGGGAGTTTGCCTTCCTGACAAATGCTTTTCATCTAACATCTCCTGAAATCGCCAACCTTTACAAGAACAGATGGCAGATAGAACTGTTCTTCAAATGGCTAAAGCAGCACCTCAAGATCAAGAAGTTTTGGGGTACTACAGAGAATGCTGTGAGAATCCAAATCTCATCGGCAATCATAGCCTATTGCCTTGTTGCTATCGTGCAACATGATTTGCAACTTAAGCGATCAACTTATGAGGTTCTTCAGATTCTAAGCATTTCTCTTATGGATAAGACACCACTCGTAGATCTCTTCGAAAGGACTGATTTCAATAATGTCAAAGAACTCGATTGTCCCCTCTTTCCGGGGTTATTTGATTAATATTTAACTGATCCCGATTTTAACGGGACACTAATGATTTTAGTTAACGATTCATCATATTTTTTGTGATGTCATACGTTACTAAGTCGTACAAGAGCCGAAAAAGTGGAACTAAAAACTTTAATTTTTTTAATATTTGCTATTTCCAACCTTATTTTTGGATAAAAATGGTATTTCCCTCGATGTAGATATGCTCACCGGTCACCTCTCTCAGCAGGGCCACAGCATTGGCAGGCGTATCCTTGCGGTCGCATGCGAAGTGATAGCGGCCTTGTATCTCGGCCTTGTCACGGCACACCACGTTGAGATTGTACCAGCGGCCGAGCTCCATGAGGATATCGCGCAGGGAGGTGTCTTGGAAATAGAGCAGGCCATCGCGCCAAGCCACGTGGGCCTCCACGTCTGTCTGGGCCACATGCAGCCGCGACTGCTCCAGCACAGCTCCCTCGCCCGGAGCGACGGGCACCTCCATGCCGCCGCCATGCACCGTCACACTGCCTTCGACCAGCGTGACGCGCGGCGACTCGCCCTCGTAGTTGCGCACGTCAAACTGTGTCCCCGTCACCACGGTACTCAGGCCGCCGGCCTGTACCACAAAGGGGCGCGAGGCATCGTGCGCCACATGGAAAAAGGCCTCGCCCTCTACTGACACCGCACGCCCGGCGGCAGCAAAGTGCTCGGGATAGGTGAAGCGGGTGCCGGCATTGAGCCACACCTCGGTCCCGTCTGAGAGTGTGAGGTGATAGTCTTGGCGGTCGGGTACCACCACGGTCTTATAGCGGAGCTCCTCCACCACTTTTCTGCGCGCGCCCAGTTTCCGGATGGGCATAGTCTCCTCGTGTGCGGCAGAGCGTATAGTCACCGTGTCGGTGACATCGAGGGCGGTGTACAGGGTCTCCTCGCCCGGCATCCACGCATGCACCATCACCACAAGCAGCGCCACGGCGGCAGCGGCGGCCATCGCCGACCACCACATGGTACGGCGCATCCGGCGGCCGCGCTGGCGCGCCTCAAACTGGCGCCAGGCCGCATCGGTATCAGGGGCATTGCCTTCGGCCATTGCCATCGCCTCGTAGCAATGGGCAAGCAGCTCCAGGTCCTCTGCCGAAGAGGAGGCGGTCGCTGTATCCTCTATCAGACCCAAAATATCGTCTATATGTTGTTCCTCTGTCTTTGTCATCTCATTAATAGTCGTTTATCTGGTCTTAAGGTGGAATCAGTACGCATCATTCTTAACAATTTTTGCACGAATAGCCTTCATGGCCTTCATCACATGCTTTTTCACACAGTCTTCGGTAATGCCGTGCTCCGCGCCCACTTCTGCGTACTTCTTGTGGGAGAAGAGACAGGCTTTCAATATCTCGCGGTTGCGTGCAGGCAGCTCCTCGATGGCCTGATACACGGCGGCCACGCGCTCCTGATGTTCCAGATAGTCGGGCTCCTGGCTGTTAGCGGTCTGTGCCAGATACTGCTGGGCATAGTGGTCATGAACGGCCTGACGGCGGAAGTGGTCGGCACACTTGTTGCGCACCACACCATAGAGATAGGAGGAGCGACGGTCTGGAGCCAAATCGGCAAATCGGGACAGCACATGCTCAAAGGCCGAGCTTACCACGTCTTTGGCGGCCTCGTCGTCGTGCAGCAGTCCCACCGCCACATAGTACATGCGCTGGTAGTGGTCCTTAAAGAAACTCTCAAACTCCCTTGTCGTTTTCAACTTCTATGCCATTAATTTTTGCAAAAATACAATTTTTATTTTGTATTTCTCCCTTTTGGAACACTTTTTCGTAAAGATTTGTCACACATATAACAGACTGAAAGTTTCACGGGGTGTTACACTTGTCAGCGCCAAATGCCGCATTTACGAATCTGACACGTCATCGCCCCCATTCCTACACAAAAAAAAACGGATGCGCCAGGGAGCTTTGACACTCGCCTGCGCATCCGCCGGTAAACACTTACCTCACTCACTTATCTTAAAACAAATTTCTTGCCATTGACCACATACACTCCTTTGGCCAACCCGCGAGTATCACCGCCCGAGCGTATCTTGCGGCCGTTGAGGTCGTACACGTCTTGCGGCTCACGGCTTTCGCTGTCTGTCAGGCCGATTCCGGTCACACCGCCATCGTCCACACCGTCCATCACAAAGGATATCTTGGCGCCTGCGGGCACCCCGGAGGTGTCTATCCAGGTACGGAAGCCGCGCACGGTGCTGATGGCACTGGTGGTGTGGTACCATGCACCGTCTGATGCGCCGAGGACAAACGACTGGGCAGGGATGAGCCCCTCTTCTTTTTTCTGCACATACGTACCGCGGAACCTGATGCTGCCGGTCGGGTCTACCGTCTGCTCCTTGATACCCGTATCGTATGCCTCTTGGTTTTATGTCACCCTTTCAGGGTTCGTTGGTTGATGGGCATGGCACCCTTCACATGACACGTGACAGGGACACCTACCTACCGTAAATGCCACCTTTAGCGCGCTAATCATGGCCTTTACGCGGCTAAAGGTGGCATTTACGATGGGCGGATGCCTTGGGCTATCCACCGAGAGGTTATTTCAGACCCTGGAGGAGGGGCAAGAGGCGGGAATCACTGGGACGGTAGGCACTGTACTTATAGAGCTTACCCTCACGGTCGTAGATGAGGAAGAAGGGGATGCCCCTCACATTGAGGGCCTCGGCCAACTTGTTGCCACGATCGATATAGAGGTGACCGGAAAGGCCAAGGTCGGCGACCTTACGTTTCCATGCGGCCTCGTCCTTGTCGATGGAAATGGAGACAAACACGATGTCGCTGTCTTTCATCTTGGCCTCCACCTCCTTGAGATGCGGAATCTCCTTGATGCAAGGCACACACCACGAAGCCCACAGGTCGATGTAGACAAACTTGCCACGGAACTGGGCGAAGTCTACAGGACGACCCTCGAGGTCGAAGAGCGTGGCAGCCTCAGGGAACGGCGTGCCGGCTATGGACGCACGGCGCTGCTTGAAGACATTGAGGTAGCGCTGGTCGAGGCCGTACTGCTCGGTGAGGGCGGTCAGTTCGGCCAGTCCATGTTCGTAATGCTCCGCGTACTTGAATGAGGATACATAGTGAGAAAGCAACTGGGCCTCAGCACCCTTCTTCAGAAACTCGCTGGTGTAATGAGAACGGACATACCCTATCTGCTCGGAGAGGCTCCCCTTGGAAAGCGCAGCCACCACCATGCGCGGAAGTTGCGGGAAGGCAGCTGCCATGTCGCAATCGATCTGTGTGCAGAGCCGTTGCAGGAATGCAGGATCGTCCATCCCCACCTCGGCTGCTGTCTTGCCGGTGATGAAGCGTAGGCTCTCGATGGTCTCATAGGTAATGGCCGATGCCCACAGACTGAGATAGCGCGACATGTTGGCCGACGCGCCATGACAGGCAGCGATGCTGTCGGCCACAAGTGCGTAAGACGTGAGGAGCGACTTGACCGCTGCGGCATCCATCGACTTGCCGTCTGTCCACAGCCGTTTGGCCCGGTCGATGTAATAGCTGTTGAAGGCCTGCAAGGCAGCCCCATCGGCCGTGGGCTGCGACACGCTGAGACCGCCCTCTGCGCACTGCAGGCGGAGCGTGGCCTTGCCGTTGTCGGCAGTCAGCGTTACAGGCAGGGTAGACTGTCTCTGCTGGTTGACGGCTATCACCTTGTAGATGCCCCAAGGCGAAAGCGACGTACGGGCAGAGAGACGACCGTCGCGCACCTGAATGCTGTCAGCCTCAGGCGACTGACCGGCAGTGACAGGAACCACATACAGGCACTGCCCCTCGGGAACAGTGCCTGTGATGGTGCCTTCGACGGTGAGCTGCTGCGCCGCGATGGGGCAGCAGCCGGCCATCATCAGGATGGCCGCCGAAAGGATTTTTCTCATTGGATACTGGGTTTGTAGATGACATTCGAGATGCGTCCGGCGCAACTCTTATACTCGGCCTTCGGCTTCACGGCAGTGGCGTTGTCGGTACGCACATCCTTGCAGTCGTAGATGTAGAAGTTGCCACGCTTGCTGGACTTGTCGTAAGTGGCGACATAGAGTTCGTCTGCCGACAGGTTGGTGTCTATGTACGTAACCTCCTCGTTGGCACCAAACTGCACCGCATACTGGCTCTTGTCAGGCAGGGCGAAATCGGTGGAAGTGAGCAGTACATAGATGGCATTGTCCACCGCATAGTAGTAACGCAGCTGCTTGGCCGACGGAACGATTCTCGCACCCTGTGCCGGCACTGCCGTAGCGTCTGTGGGCGTGAGCTCCTGACGGCTGAAATTGCTATTGACATAGTAATAAGAGTCAGAAGTATTGGTCCAAAGCGCCAGGTTGCCGGTCTCATTGTCACGAGAGATGAAGTAAGTGGGTGTGACATAGTTGCTGCCCGGTGCCATGCCGTAGAAGGCAGTAATCAGCGTATGCCCATCGAGCAAGTCGCCCGTGTCGGGGAAAAAGGTATCTATGCCAAAGTAGGGTGCATACGAGCTGAACATGGCCACCTTGTTCTCAGTATAGTTCATATAGAAGGTATAGAGCGCCTCACTGCCCCAAGAGCTGTACTTGCAGATATTGAAACTCTCGGCATTGCATCCCTGGAAGTACTGATACTCATAGGGGAACATGTAAGTAAGGTTGATATGGGCAAACTTCTTCGTGCTGCTGTCATACGCCCACGGCGTGTAAGAGTCGGGCATGAAGTGGGTAGCCTTGAATCCAGGATACAAGTCCTCGTATTTCATATCCGTGATGATGGTCAGGTTGTTGGGATCCACCACATAGCAGTGCTTGTCGGTAGATACCAGCACACGCTTGATGGTCTTAGGCCAAGTAACGGTACCCAGCACGGCATTGAGCAGTCCATTCTCAGAGTAACCCTCGTTCATCTTCTCCAAGCAGTGCTCGATAACGACCGACTTGGTACCAGACGCAATCTCCTCGGGGGTGAGAATCTTGACAAAAGCCAGATTGCCACTGCCGTCGGCATCGGTAGAGGTGATGAGGTAGCCCTCCTCAAAGGTACGGTTCACATTGATACGATAGTCCACGGCCTTGCCCACCAGTCCGTCGGACACGGTGAGGTGTGCATAGTAGGTGCCACCGGTCTCAAACTTATAGCTGAGATTGCGCTCGGTGCTCACTTCCTCCAGTTCACCCATCACGCCATTGGCCATCGAACCGATCTTCCAAGAGTAAGTGAGGTTGCTCTCGTTGCCGCCTGTATAGGCTATCTCGGGGGTGATGACACACTCGTCGCCGAGATAGATATTATAGGTGAGCATATCGCTCAGTCCCTCGCCCTTGACAGTAAGTGTAGGGATGGCACCGCCACCCTCGCCGCTGTCGTCGGAGACGCATGATGTCATGCCCAACGCGAAGGCAGCCACCATCATCCATGCGAAAAATATACTGTTTTTCTTCATTGTTCTTTGTTGTTAGGATTGTGTTCAAACAATAGTTGTTTACTCACGCTTTAGTTGACCACGGGCACTGCTTGCCACTCTATCTCGTCCTTGGTATCCTTGTACATGGGGATGAGCACGTACTGCGCCAAGAAGGCATCGTACATGGCCATCGGTCCCTGCACGGACTTGGCGTTGACAAAGTAGTCTCCGTATTTGGCAATCATCTCGTCGAAGACGTCCTTGTTGGCCTTGGGTGCCAGCTCGTAGAAGTACTTGAAGAACAACTGTGCATTCTCAAACGAGTAAACGGGCAGTGCTGAATACGTACTCCACCACGCAGGACGACTGGTGGGACGGATGTCGGAACCCAGGATGTTAAAAGTCTTCTGGCCGGTAGGTCTCAGGTCCTCGCTGGCCGTAATCTCCAAACGCAGCTTGAGCTGTCGCTCCTGCCATACGGGATCATCGGGACGGAGCAGTTTCACTCTGACGGTGTCTTCCACACGTCCGGCGCGCAACAGGGCGCGGTCGATCACATAGTGGGTACCCTCCACCATCTCGGTAGAGTCGGCCACCGCCTTGACGCTGATGGTACGGTCACGGTCTGACGGCATACCCATGAGCGAGACGGGGATACCGATGATGTGCTCGTCGGCAAAGTCGTAGCCGAAGTTGTAAGCAATCACCGAGTCGTTGACCAGCTTCTCGTTCTTGTAATCGAAAAATATATTGTCGGTCTGAGTAGCGTCGTAAATCTTATAGTCGTCCTCGCTGCAGGCAACCAGAGCGAGCATAGCCACGGCCGACAAAACGCATTTCCATGTTTTCATTGTCATTCCTTTCGTCATTTTTTAGTTTCTGTAGTTATACTCATCCTGCGGGATAGGCAGCACATAGATGTCCTCGCTGGCGGGAATGGTCTTGGTATCGAGGTTGGAAACGATGTCGCGGTTCAGACGCTTCATGTTGTACCACATCTGGCCCTCGCCAAACATCTCCTTGTGATACTCGTTGTACACCATCTCCTTGGTCAGCGTCACGTCGGCCTTGACGGGAGCCAGTCCGCGTGAGGCGGTCTCGTCATTGAAGTAAGCCAATGCGCGGCTATAGTCGGTATCGAGCAGTGCTTCGGCTGCTATCAGATACATCTCCGATACGTGCAGCAGCGTAATGCCCTGTACACGGGTGCTCCACGCTGTGGTCACCTGCTGTTCGAGTTCGTAAACATCGACCAGCTTGTGGCAGCGGGCGTAACCCGTACCAATCTTGAACCAGTTGAGGCGGAAATCCTGTGTGGTGGCATCCACATCCAGCTTATACACCTGGTCGTAAGGCAGCAGGTGGGTGGAACCGGAGCCATCGAAGTAAGGATCGTAACTGCGATACGAGGCATAATCGTAGAGATAAGTCTGGCAGGTGCCGCTATAGGTGTTGGAGTACAGACCCCAAATGGTCTCCTTCGGCGACAGACGTCCGGCATAGACATCCTTGACCTCGCTCGGCTCCGACAGCGGGAACTTGTTGCTGTCTATCACCTTGGTCGCATACTCGGCAGCCTTGGCCATATTGCCACGCATCCAGTAGACACGGGCAGTGAGAGCCAGCACGCCATAGTAGTTGCAGTGGGTCTCGCGGTAAGTCTGGAACTTGTAATACTGTGAGTTGTCGCGCGGATAGACGATGCTGTTGGCCTCGCCGGCCAAGAGCTGCTCAGCCTCGGCCAAGTCGGCGAGGATGAGGTCGTACACCTCTCCCACCTTTTTGAAGTCGTTGACAGCAAGCGAGTAAGTCTTGACATAGGGGATGCCGCTTGCCGTCTCGCTGGTAGAGCAGAAGAGGCGAAGTAAGTCGAAGTGCAGCATGGCGCGTACGGCCAACATCTCGCCCTTGTACAACTTGTAGAGAGGCAGGTCGGCCTCAGAGCGTCCCTCCAGATTCTTCAGCACATTGTTGGCATAGCCGATAGAGGTATAAGCAGAATTCCACACCTCGGCGAAGCGGGTCTTCAGCTCGTCATCGCTGTAGTTGTAACGTGCCAACGAGCGCGACGAGGTGATATTCTGATCTAAGTCCTGCGCCATAATGTCGGTCAGACCCCACAGCAGTTCCTTGCCGTAGAGCGAGGTAGACTGCATGGAACCGTAAACACCGTAGATGGCATCTTCAAAACCCTGCGGCGTGGAGAACAGGTCCGACTCCAGCTTCTGCGAGTCGGGGCGCACGTCGAGGAAATCATCGCAAGAGGTAAGCATGAGACCGCCTGCGAAGATGATGGACAGTATAGTTGATTTTCTCATTCTTATTACTTTCAATTAAAAGGTTACGCTTAACGACATGTTCACACTGCGGCTGTAGGGGTAACTGGTACCACGCTCGTACTTGGCAGAGGTCAGGCGGAACAGGTCCTCGGTTCCAAGACCCACATACAGCTTCTGAATCTTAAACCGCTGCAGTACCGAGAGAGGTACATCGTACTGCAGGTAGAGGCTGGAGAGCCAGAGCTCATTGTCTTTCTCCACGAAGCGATCTGAATAGGCAAAGCTGTTGCCGCCCGAGAGCGATATATCGAGGTAGGGCACCACGTCGCCGGGCTGCTTCCAGCGCTCTGTAAAGGCGCGGAGGTCACAGTTGTAGCGCGGGTTGATGTTCTCCACCTTGGCAGCACGTGTCGAGTTGTACATCTCGCCGCCAAAACGGTAAGAGAAGTAGACGCTCAGCGAGAAGCGGTCGTACTTGAGCTGTGAGGAGAGGCTACCCTGCAGCGCGGGGTTGGTATCGCCACAGGCCACCTGGTCCTTGGAGTCGTAGGTATAGGTATAACTGCCATCCTGCTTGATGAAGATTTCCTTACCCGAAGCCGGGTCTATGCCAGCCGAGCGCACGGCGTAGATGGCCGTGGGCGACTCGCCCTCGCGGAACTGTACCAACGGAGACGACGAGATGGTGTTGGCAGCATTGGCCTCGTTGCGACGGCGCAGGGCATCGGAGATGTTGTTGATGGTAGTCTTCGAGTGCAGGCCGTTGACAGACAGGTTCCACTCCCAGTGCTTGTCCCTGATGATCTTGGCCCATACCGAGAACTCAAGACCGTTGCTGGTCTGCGAGCCGAGGTTGGCCTTGACGGTCGTTGCTCCCGACGATGGGGGCAGGGACATGTCGATGAGCATGTCGGAAGTCTTCTCATTGTAGTAGTCGAAGTTGACATTCAGACGATTGTCGAGGAACGAGGAGGTGAGACCCACGTTCAACTTCTTGGTGGTCTGCCACTTCAGGTCGGGGTTGGCCATGCCCATAGGAATGGCTCCGATACCTGTAAAGCCTATGAATGACGAACTGTACTGGTAGGTGGTCACAGCCTGATAGGGGCTGAACTTCACGCTACCCGTGTAGCCGTAGCTACCGCGCAGACGGAAGGTGTTGACCCAACCCAGTTTCTTCACCCACTCCTCGTTGTGTACATTGTAGCCCACACCTACAGACCAGAACGGGGCATAGCGATGGTTGGCTCCAAACTTGGAAGAGCCAGACACACGATAAGAACCATCCACTACATAGCGGTTTTTCCACATGAAGTTGGCTGCCAGGAAGGCACCCACGCTGGCCGCTACATCCTGCGAGCCACTGGGACCCACCGATGTGGGATAGGCAGTGGCGTAGGCCAGATCGGCCTGGCTGTCGGAGAGGAAGCCGGTGCCGCGCAGCGTGCTGGTATGCGAATCCTGGTGCTTGGCCTCACCACCGAGGTTGAGGGTAAGCATGGTTCCCTCCTTGTCAAAGTTGTGGATATAGTTGGCCACAAGCTTTGCGCTCCACTCCTCGTTGCTGTTGTTGGTCAGGTCGTAGCTACCCTTCTGGTTGAGCACTGTGGTCGAGGCGAAGGTATTCGACTCGGGCGACACAAATACGTCTGCCGTTCCCTTGGCGGTAACATAGGCTCCCTGTGCCGTGATGTAGAAGTTGGGGAGGATATTGTAGCGCGCATCGAGCGAAATCTGCTGGGTGCGGGTCTGTGACTTGCTGAAACTGCTCAGCGAAGCCTCGTAGAGCGGATTGTTCATGTTGTATGACAACTGCTTGCGCAGGTTGCCGTACTCATCGTAGGGCGAATCGTAAGGATTGGCCCGCAGATAGTCGGAGAAAGTGCCGTACTTGGAGTTGTTGATATCCAACTGCTGGTGCGACGCACGCAGCGTGAGCACGAGGTCTTTGACGGCGGTGTACGACAGATAGACATCCATGCCGTAGCGGTTACGGCCATCGTCCTTCATCACACCGTTGGTGGAAGAATAGTTGGCCTTGATATTGTAGTCGAGACCCGAACCACGGCCCGACAGCGAGAGCGAATGGTCGTGCGAAAAACTGTTGCGGATGGGCTTAGACATCCAGTCGGTGTCTACACCGGCGCTCACCAAGGCCAGTCTGTCATAGTAAGTCTGGTCCAGACTGCCTGTAGACGACTTGTAGAGGCCGGCCAGACGCTCCAGTTCCAACTTCTGGGCGGCGTTGCAGACATCGTAGCTGCTCAGGTCGGCAAAACTTACCTGCGGGGTGAAGGTGTAACGGATGCGGAGGGGCGACTGTGACACACGCTTACGCTCAATGACAATCACACCGTTGGCCGCATTCTCTCCGTAGAGGGCGGTGGCCGAGGCATCCTTCAGAATGTCTACACGCTCTATATCATTGATATCGAGGTCGTAAAGGGCGGTAAGGCTCTGCTCCACACCGTCGATGACGATGAGCGGGGCGTTGAGACCCACCTCATTGCTGGTAGCCAGCGAGGTAGTGCTTCGGATTACCAAGTCGGGCACCACGTTGGGGTTGCTACCGGCTGCATTGTTCTGAGTAATATTGAGCGCGGGATCGAGCGAAGACAGCGTCTGCATCAGGTTGTTGGGCGATACAGAGAGTATCTCATCGCCGGTCATCGACTTGGCAGCACCCGTAAAGGTCTGGCGGTTGCGGGTAAAATAACCGTTGACCACCACGTCGCCCAGCATCTTGGCATCGGCCTGCATGGCGACACGCATATTGCTGCCTGCGGCGAGGGTCACCGACTTCATGCCGATGTAAGAGACGGTAATCTTCTGGCCCTTGCTGGGAGCCACATTGAGCGAGAACTGGCCGTCCACATTGGTCACTGCGGCCACCTTGGTGCCCTCTATCCTGACTTGGGCACCCACCAAGGGCTCGCCGTCGCTCTCGGCAATCACCACACCCGATATCTTGTTGCCGTGGTCTTGGGCAGCTTTGTGCACCACTGTTATCTGTTTGCCACTCACACTGTAGCCTATTGGGGTGCCCGAGAGGGCGTAATTGAGGATGGTGAACAGCGTCTCGTTCTTGAGATTGCCTGTCACCCTGTAGGGGCTGACATCACAGTCTACCACGAAGTGATAGTCTGACACAGCCTCGAGCTTCTTGAACACTTCAGACAGTGCATCGTCGTTGAAGCTGACAGACAATTTCTTGTCCTGTGCCAGCATAGGAGACGACAGCACGCTGGATGCGAGAAGCATCAGCGATAATAAGATTCTTTGCATTTGTCCTTGCTAAATTTGTTAATAATCAAAAAAAATAATTATTACTGTCCGCTAAACATAGCAACCCTCATCCCAACTCATTGAGATACAACAGTTGGGATGAGGGCAAGTCAAAGACAAGCC
>SFKY01000119.1 GCA_004554665.1 Bacteroidales bacterium | reverse complement strand
CCAGCCAGCAGCAGGGAGGAAGATACTGTTGCCGTTAGGACCAGTAACCTTATAACCATTATGACCGCCTTGGGATGTCCATGTCCACGTGCATTTATTACAGAGTTCCTTATTTTCTGCATCTGTTGGCATGCGCCACGTACTGCCCCAGTTCTCACGGGCGGTGTCGTGACCGCTGCTTGGGGCGATACGTGTCTTGCCGCCAATCTTGTAGATGCCCCAACTGTCGCCTGTGCTGTCAAGGCAGTCAAAGCAGTTGCTCAAGTCGTAGCTTGACTTCGTTCTGGTCTCACCCCAGGCGTAGTAGCCACCGTAATCGCTCGGGCTGCTTGCGCCCACGTTCTGCGTCGCCCATTTCACGCTCAGACCGAGGTCAACCCAATCATAGCCATTGAGAGTGCCGGTTGTAGGTCTTGGTTTAGCCGCTGGTTTTGCTGGCAGCTTAGCCGGCTTGGAAGGATGCTGTTTTGCCGGTGTCGTTGGCTTTTTCTTAGGATGTTTGCCTTTGTACTGGCACTTGGGGATTGAAAGCCCGCAAACGGGGCACTTCTTGCTGGGACCTTGGGCGGATATGCCCAAGGTGAATACTGCTAAAAGCAGGAATAATAATATCTTTTTCATCATGTGTTATGAGTTGTATTAATTTCTACGGAATGTGTCTGCTTGGAAACAAAAACCGGGATAAACCCCTTGAAGAGTAAGGGGCTTTGCCCTGGTGCCATGCTTCCGCTATGGGCTTATAAGAGCAAGCTCTTAACGCCCCATGCGAAAGCCTTACACCACCTTCCTGCAGAAAGCTACATACTCTTCAAGGCGATAAACAGAAAAAACATTTTTCGGAAGATGTAACCTACAGAAGAGGCACTCCATTATCGTTTAAGGAAGGAGCGAATATTTATTCTGGTTTATCGCCTTGAGCGTGATGCAAAAAACTGAGAGGGTGACGATGGGGACGGATGAAAACCTGAGCTCGCTCAGGGATTTTCAGACGGCCACAGCGTCAATGGCTCGCAAGAGACATTTTGCAGCAGGCGCAAGGGGCGCATTTCTGTTTTTGTTTTTCAAATTAATCAAGATTTCCCCAGTACCCCCCGCTTCGCGGGTATTTTAAATAAATCGAATAATTCAAATGAATCTAATAAATCCTACACGCTTCGCGGTGCTTTATTGACTGCGTCCATGATTGGCGGCGCTCGGCATAGCATTCAAGCACGCTTGACGCTCTGCTTTCGCTGGCACAATCAGTCAGTGACGGGGCGAACACTATAACCGTAAATACGGTAGCCGCTGAACGTGTCGTGGTAGCAGCTAAAGAAGTACAGGCTATGCGCAATGTCGGAGTCCGACGAACTGAGCGAACTCGACCAGAAGTAGCCGTACTCACCCACGCCGCTAGTACCAGAACCGCCACGCCAGCCAGCAGCAGGGAGGAAGATACTCTTGCCGTTAGGACCAGTAACCTTATAACCTTTATGCCTGCCTTGGGATGTCCATTTCCACTTGCATTTCTTACATAGTTCTTCAAACTCAGCAATGGTCGGCATGCGCCAACTGTCGCCCCAGTTAGCTCTGGCGGCATCATACTGAGCATTGCCAGATATATCGTCTGGCATATTTCCCATATTTGCATTGTTGTCGCTGCGCCCAAAGTTAAACCATTTGGCAAAAAACGAGTGCTTCTTTATTGTCTTGCATTTTGCTTCGGTATATTTTGACTTCGTTTCTGTCTCTCCCCAGGCGAAGTAGTCGCCATAATCCTCGGGGCTGTCTGCTCCTATGTTGCATGTTGCCCATTTAACGCTCAGCCCGAGGTCAACCCATTCGTGTCCATTATGATGGCCGCTTGTTTGTTTATGCTGAGATGCTGACAAGACTGTCACTTCCGCCACTACCGTTTGTTCATCATGCTCTGACTCTCTGTCATTGTCATTGGATGCCACACCTGAAAGCATCTGCATCCACGCATCTATTGTCTGCGGGCGGTGCTTTCTCAACAGTTGCATGGCGGACTCCACTGCCTTGCGGGTGGTGGGAGAGACGGTGGATGGCAATGGCGCAAGCGTGGCCTCTTCGGAGTGCAGCAGTGTGGACGGTGGTGGGGTGAGGCCCGTCAGCAACTTGTGGAGAGTGGCGCCGAGGGCATAGATGTCGGTGGCGGGACTGAACACCTGCTCCACGGGGGCATAGCCCTTGGTATTTATACCGAGCAGCGTGGAGGTGTTCTCGCCCGTCTCGTCGTCATAGTGCTTGGATGCACCGAAGTCTATCAGCACCGCCTTACCATCCTTGCCCAGCATGATGTTGCCTGGCTTGATGTCGAGATGAAGGCGGTTCAGACCGTGCACATATTTCAGCGCTTCCGCCACTTGGCGGATATAGCCGACAGCCTCCGCCTCGGGCAATTTGCCACGTTTCTTCACCACGTCACTGAGCGACTGGCCATCGATGTACTCCATGGCGTAGTAGGCCGTACCGTTTTCCTCGAACACGTCTATCACGCGCACGATGCCCGGGTGCTTCATCTTGTACAGCGCGCGGGCCTCGTCCATGAACTTCTTCTTCAGCTTGCCATACAGCGCAACCTTCGACTGCGTGCCCACACTCACCTGCCCCGTCCGTTCGTCACGGTTGCAGAAGTCGCTGACGAAAAATTCCTTCAGCGCAACTCGCTCATCCAAAAGCGTATGATGAGCCTCATAGGTGCAGCCGAAACCGCCAGAGGCGATAAAGCACTCGATCTTGTATTTGCCTCCCTGCAGGAGGGTATTGTTTTTTAAATGCATAGTTCTTTTATTTCTTTGTGGGTTCACTTCAGACCTGTCCCCATGACTCCTTGGATCCCAATTTTCTTGGGCATATGATTATTAAAATATTTCGACCCGCTTCGCGCGTTTTAAATAAATCGAATAATTTTCAAATGAATCAAAGAAATCCTACACGCTTCGCGGTGCTTTATTGATTTCATCCATAATTGGCGGCGCTCGGCATAGCATTCAAGCAAGCTTGATGCTCAGCTCTCACTTGCGCCATCAGTCTGTGACGGGGCGAACACTTCGACCGTAGCCACGGCAGTCGACGAACGTGCTGTGGCTGCTGCTACCGAAGTACAGGAGACGAGCGCTGTAGGAGACCGACGAACTGAGCGAACTCGACCAGAAGTCGCCATACTCACCCACGCCGTCCGTTTCAGTACCGATGCGCCAGCCAGCAGCAGGGAGGAAGATACTATTGCCGTTAGGGCCTGTAACCTTATAACCTTTATGTCCGCCTTGGGATGTCCAAGTCCACTCGCATTTATCCTCATCACAGAGTTCTTCAAACTCAGCCTCAATTGGCATGCGCCACGTGCCGCCCCAGTTCTCACGGGCTGTGTCGTGACCGCTGGTTGGGCTGATGCTCGTCTTACCCCCAATCTTGTAGATGCCCCAACTGTCGCCCGTGATGTCAAGGCAGTCAAAGTAATTGCTCCAGTCGTAGCTTGACTTCGTTTCCGTCTCACCCCAGGCGTAGTAGCCACCATAATCGCTCGGGCTGCTTGCGCCCACGTTCTGCGTCGCCCACTTCACGCTCAGCCCGAGGTCAACCCAATCATAGCCATTGAGAGTGCCGGTTGTGGATCTTGTGGGAGTAGGATCTGGTGTG
>SFKY01000010.1 GCA_004554665.1 Bacteroidales bacterium | reverse complement strand
TTACGAAATCAAGTCCGTTTCATTCCAAAACACCACCTAATAGACTGTATTTCAATTAATTCAAAGAGCGATTAGTCCACTTTAACGGGACAGTAGTGAACTAAAATGTATAATAAAAAAGGAAAGAGCATGGAACTAAGAAGAAAGAAGATTCTATTTGCGCTTATCGCCTTGCTACTCTTTGCGCCATTGGCTACCGACTGCGGCCTCTATGCCCAGCGTAAGGGATGGACATTCAGCAAAGAGATCAAGGAACAGCCATTACCCGTCGTTTTAAAACAACTGGGCAAGACCTCCGGCTATGTGTTCTCATACCCGGTAGAGTTGCTCAACCGCTACAAGGTGACCAAGAGCGTGAAGGCCACGACCATCGACCAGGCCATGACGCAGTTGCTGAGCGGGTTCCCCCTCACCTATACCGTGAGTGGCCGCTTTGTCACCATCATGCAGCGCCAAGCCAATGCCCAGAAGACGGCTGCTGCCGATGCCGACGGCAAGGTGACGCTCGGCGGCTCGGTGGTCGATGCCGACGGGCTGCCCTTGCCGGGCGTATCGATCAGCGTGGGCGGTAAGCCTTGGGCTGTGACCAACGCCGACGGCAAGTTCAGCCTGAAGATGGCTAAGGGCAATTGGGTGAACGTCACTTTCTCCTTCGTGGGAATGGAGGATGTGCAGTACAAGTTTAACGCCCAGAACAGCGAGCAGGGGCTTGTTATCAAGATGGATGCCGGTTCTATGGCGCTCAACGAGGTGGTGGTGAACGGATACTTTACCCGCAACCGCGAGAGTTTTACCGGTGCCGAGGTGACCGTGAGCGGCGAGCAGCTCAAAGACATCGGTGCCACCAACCTGATGTCGTCCCTGTCGGTCTTCAACCCCTCTCTCCGTATGACAGAGCAGCTGGAGTTTGGTTCGGACCCCAACCATATTCCCGAAATGACCATGCGTGGCCAGAGCACCTTTGACCTGCGCGGCTCGGCAGAGGGCTCGCGCAACAACCCCAACGCCCCGCTCTATATCATGGACGGTGTGGAGGTGTCTGCCCAGACCGTGTACGACTATGATATCAACCGTATCGAGAATGTCATCATCCTCAAAGACGCATCGGCAACGGCCGTTTATGGTTCGCGTGGTGCCAACGGTGTCATCGTCATCACCACTAAGCGCCCCACTCCGGGCCGCATTCAGGTGGACTTCAGTGCCAACTATTCGATTTCTGTACCCGACTTGCGCGACTACAATCTGATGAACGCGGCCGAGAAGCTCGAGTTTGAGCGTCTGGCCGGTGTCTACATCTATGGTGCAGGCGGTATGGAGGGCCAGATGATACAGGATGAGCTTTACAACTCGCGCCTGCAGGAAGTGGCACGCGGCGTAGATACTTACTGGCTGTCGCAACCGCTGCAGACATCGCTCACGCAGCGCTATTCGGCTACGCTGGAAGGTGGCGACAACAATCTGCGCTACCAGCTCAACCTGAACTATGACAACAACGAGGGTGTCATGAAAGGGTCGGGTCGTGACAACTACGGCATCAGTGCGGTGCTCGACTATAATATAGGTAACGACTTCCGTGTGCGCAACGAGCTGCATGTGTCGGAACTGACTGCCCGCAACTCGCCTTACGGTTCGTTCTCCACCTATGCCAGCCAGAATCCCTATGAGCGTATCTACGATGAGGACGGCCAGATGGTCAAGCGCTTTACCTCGACCAATGCCGTGAACCCCATGATCAATGCCACGCTCCCCAACCGTGACCGCACCAAGTCTACCATCTGGCGCGACAACCTGTCGTTGGAGTGGCGCTTCCTCAATGCTTTTCGTCTTACCTCGCGCCTGAGCTTTACCAAGACGCTGGCCGAGGCCGAGACGTTCTTGTCGCCCAACTCTCCTGTCTTTGAGAACGAGACCGACGTGGCGCGCAAGGGTAAGGCTACTTACTTCGACTCAAGGGAGAAGAGCATAGACGGTAACGTGATGCTGTCATTCTATAAGACGCTGAAAGACGTGCATACCTTTAACGTGACAGCGGGTACCAACTTCACCTCTACGGAGTATCGTGGGCAGGGCTTTACGGCTACCGGATTCCTGAACGACAACCTGACCAACATCTACTACGCCCAGCAGTTTGCAGAGAACAGCAAGCCTACGGCCGATTCGGACATCTCGCGCCTCTTTGGTGTACTGCTCAATGCCAACTACGGTTACAATGAGAAGTATTATGTGGATTTCTCGTTCCGTACCGACGGTTCTTCCAAGTTTGGAAGCAACTCCCGTTTTGCCCCGTTCTGGTCTTTGGGCTTCGCATGGAACATGCACAAGGAGAAATTCATGAACGAGGATTTCATGACACTCAAGTTGCGTGGCTCGGTGGGTAGCACGGGTAGCATCAATTTCGCTTCCTCGCAGGCCATCACCAAGTATTATTACAATGCCAGCGATATCTATCTCGATGATTGGGGCGCTACGCTGCAGGGCTATGGCAACAGCAATCTGAAGTGGCAGCAGACGATGGCCTACAATATCGGTATGGATCTGACATTGTTCAAGAATCGCTTGGCACTCTATGCCGATGCCTATCGCAAACTGACCGATAACCTGCTGCTTCCGATGAATGTGGCTCCTTCTACGGGTTTCACCTCATATACAGAGAATGTGGGTAAGGTGGAGAACCTGGGTTGGGAGGCCCGTCTGCAGGCTTGGTGGATCCGTAACAAGAACGTTACATGGTCTACTACGTTCTCCGCTTTCCACAACAAGAACCGCATCAAGGAAATTTCCAATGAGTTGGCCGAGATGAACGAGAGAAATAACACCGCGGGCGACAGCAATGTGGGCGGTACCGTAGTGAACCAGTACGAGAATGGCAACTCTACTACTGCCATCTATGTGGTGCGCTCGGCAGGTATTGACCCGGCTACTGGTAACGAGGTCTATGTGAAGCGCGACGGTTCTTATACGTTCGTCTATGACTACCGCGACAAGGTGGTGGTAGGAGATACTGAGCCCAAGCTCAACGGCAATATCGTCAACAGCCTGTCATGGAAGGGCCTCACCCTCTATGCCGTGCTCACTTACCGCTGGGGCGGACAGGCTTACAACTCTACGCTGGCTACCAAGGTCGAAGGAGCCAATCCTACTTACAACGCCGACCGCCGTGTGCTCTATGACCGCTGGAAAGAGCCCGGAGACATTGCCACCTACCGTCGTATCGACGACCAGTCTGCTGTTTATCAGACCAGTCGATTCGTACAAGACAACAATACGCTCACCATGTCTAACCTCTCGCTTACCTACACCGTGCCTTCGGCGTGGATCAAGAAGTGGGGAATAGACTATCTGAAGTTCTACGCCTCAACCACCGACCTCTTCCGCATCTCCAGCATCAAGCAGGAGCGTGGTACAAGCTATCCTTATGCACATTCATTCTCATTGGGTGTCAATCTGCGATTCTAAATTACATATATTAATACATATACAAGTAACATCTATGAATACATATAAGAGCATCGCCGTACTGCTGTGCGCCTTCCTGTTCTCGGCCTGCAGCGACTGGCTCGATGTAGAGCCCGATACGTCGGTAGATGAGAGCAAACTTTTTTCCACAGAGCAGGGATTCAAGGATGCCGTGGCCGGAGTCTATGCAGATATGGCCTCCTCGTCACTCTATGGGCAGACCATGACCTTCGGATTCATGGACATCCTGGCCCAGCAATACGACTATGAGACCATCAACAGTATGTACAGCCGTTTTTATCGGGTGGCTGATTACGACTACGAGTATTCTTCCAACAAGAGTCAGATAGCGTCGATATGGCGAAACATGTATAACGCGGTGGCGGAGATCAACAATATCTTGCGCTGGGCCGACAAGAATGGTGGCGTGATGACAGAGCACACCCGCCATTTGGTCAAAGGACAGTGCTATCTGTTGCGCGCGTATCTGCACTTTGACCTGTTGCGTATGTTTGCGCCCGATGTCAAACTCTCACCCAATGAGAAAGCCATTCCATACGTGGTGACTTTTGGGGTGACGCCCACCGAGCGCGAGACCGTACAGGGTGTTATCGCCAAGGTGAAGGAGGATATCGAGACTGCCAAGGCCGAACTGCAGGGCGAAGATCCCATCTTCGATGTGGTGCCGTATCAGATAGCCGACAAACTGCTGGAAGCTGACCGTTATATTGCCGTGGCCAACTATTTCGCTGCCGATGCGCTGCTGGCACGCGTGCTGCTCGACGAGGGCAAATACAGCGAGGCTGAGGCTGCCGCACAGCGTGTCATTGCTTCAGGCAAGTTCCAGCTGGTGGATTCGGAAAAGAGTATCAACGTATCTGCCGACTCGCTTGACCTCCTCTTTAACGATGAGCAGATTTTCGCCCTCCGCAACCAGAGTATCTTCGACTATTCGGAGGACATTCACCTTGGCAAGACCACCGAGACTTCTTCGTCTGGCGCCTCACTGCCGCTGACCACCGATATCGGTGGCATCTATGACGGTATCAATGACGATATCCGTCTGGCCAACTGGGTACAGAGCAGTACCGACTATATGGTGAAGTACTGCCGCAAGATAGCCAAGTTTTATCCCAAGCAGGTGTTGATCAAGCTGTCGGAGATGTATCTCATCGTGGCGGAAGCACAGATGCGTACCGGAAGCGGTGATGCGCTCGAGACTCTCAACACCTTGCGCCGGAGCCGTATCCTCAACGCCTCGCTTGCCGACAAGGGCGAAATCAGTGAGAGCGTACTCATAGGCGAGATGCGTCGCGAGTTCTTGGGAGAAGGACAGATGTTCTTCCAGTACAAGCGTCTGAACACCAATATCCTGAACGTGCTCAACGAGGTGCCGGCAAGCAACGAGGTCTTTGTGCTGCCTTTGCCCGAAGGAGAGATTGAATATGGAAAGAATTGAACTTAACCCGACCAAAACAAGAAGCACATGAAACGATTGTATAGATTTTGGGGCGTCGCAGTGGTCATGACCACTATCTTCACTGCCTGCAGTGAAGATATCAATCTCCCCTATACAGACAATGAAAAAGTATATTTCGAGTACGAGTATCAGGATCCGGCGTGGACATCCACCCATCTGGTACGCCGCGACTCTGTGGTGGCTGCTATGGGCAAGCTCCCCAGCGGCGTTACCCAGTACGAAGTGAAAGTCCCGGTCAAGGTGTTGGGTGCCCAGTTGCTGCAAGACAAGACCTATAGGGTGGAAGTAGTAGACGAGGGTATCGTCGTCAAGGGCAAGACCACAGCCGTGGAGGGCGTGCACTATCTGCCCTTGCCCGAGGCCCATACCTTCCATGCCGGCACATGGACCGATACGCTCCGCTTTACCGTGCTGCGCTCGGCGCTCAGCACCAGTTACGTGAATAGAGAGAACCGTCAGCTCGTGCTGCGTATCTCTGACGCTGGCGAACTGAAACCCGGCCTGCGTGATGGATGGGAAATGATCGTCTCTTTGAGCAACTACATCTCCGAACCGTCATGGTGGACTGTATGGGGATTAGGTTTCTATCATCCCGAGAAGTACAAGATACTGCTCATGTTTGCCGATGAACAGTTTTATGCCACTACCGACCTGCTCAACGACAGCGCCGGCAAGCGCTGTGTGTCTGCCATGCGCAACTATCTGCGTGACAATGTGGTGCTCGACGAAGAGACCGGCAAGCGTGTGACCTTCGACAGTCTGGTAGACATCGAGGAAGAGTAAATGAGTAATAACGATTAACAACGAAAACAAAGCAATGAAACTCATACATACCATCACAGCAGCCCTTTGTGTGGTGCTCATGGCCTCGTGCTATGAGGACGAGGGCAACTACGACTACCACGATATCAACGAGGTGACCATCACAGGAGTTCCGACGCGGCAGGAGATAGACCGTCTGGAGACGCTTACCATCACGCCCGAGCTCGAAGGCACCCTCTATGGCAAGGACGAGAGCCAGTACGAATATCTCTGGGAACTGAACAAGAAGGTGATTTCGACGGAGAAAAACCTCTCCTACGAAGTGACCAACAGCACTGGATCCTATACGTTGCGTCTCTCTGTCATCGATAAGGAAAACAAGACCAAGGCCTTTGCGGTCACAACCCTGGTGGTCAACTCGTCCACCTCTTCCGACGGAATCCTGGTAGTGAGCCATCGCAACGGCGAGGCCGACCTGTCGTACCTCAGACTGGACAAGGAAGATGCTGCTTTCGCCAGCATGTTCTACAACCGCAGCCACGAAGAGCCTTTGGCTCATCATGCACGCAAGATATACCAGTCGTATGTGGACGGTTGCAAGACCTATGCCAACAAGTTTGGTGGTCAGGGCATCAAACTTATCTGTGACGAAGGCATGCTCTGCATCAACAATATGACGCTCGAGACCAATGGCGCGATAGACAAGCAGTTCTTCCTCGATTACGGACCGCTCTATCCCGTGCCCGATTACTCCACCTACAAACCGTGCTTTGCAAACAGCTTTGTATCGCAGTGGCGTCTTTCTCCCTACGGGTCTGTCTTCAACAATGAGAATCTTTTCGTTATCTCCGAAGACGGTGCCATCTATGTGATAGCTTATTCACGTAACAGTAACCCCTCTATCTACGCAGCCAACTTCAAGAGCGATGGTGAGAATACGTATCACTTCTCGCCGATGATGTGCGAGACAGGCCGTACACCGACAGCAGACCGCGGACTCAACCTCAATGCGGGATGGGATGGCACTTACCAGCAGTTTGTCTTCGACGAATTGTCAGGCCGGTTCTTTATTTATTATTATGGAGACATGACCGAAGTGGATTCGCAACAAAAGTCATTCCCTGGCTATCGTGCCTTCTATGGCGAGGACACCTATCAGGGCGGACTCTGCTTTGCCGCCATCAACAATGGTAGCAATACCAAACTCACCCTCTTCGATACCAACAATATCGATGCCGGTACCTGTACGGTCTATGATGTGGACGCACAGTTGGCCACTGCCGACAGCCGCTTCTTCATGTTGCGTAATATTCCTTACGTCTACTTCACAACAGCCAATGGTCTGTACCGCTACAATGTGCTCAATGTGCAGTCGGGCGTTGCGCCCAATGATGGCGACCGTCTGATCAGTCTCTCCGAACTTGGCTATTCGGCCGATGCACGCATCGCCGATGCCTGCATGCACCGTGGCGAGAAGCGCATGCTGCTGGCAGTCTCACGTTATGGCAACGACACCGAGGGCAATACCGATGAACTGAAGACCGATATCGTAGAGCTCAGTCTGGAGGGCAGCAAGCCCACCCTGCTCCACAAGTATGAGAGTGTGGCCGGTGCTTCGCCGCTGGTGATCTACAAGTATCGTACGTTTGCCCGTAATGACGAGAAGATAGTTGACTAAATCCCTATTCCGCACTTCATCCGCCGTCTGTGTATGGCGGATGAAGACGGAATCCCAAAACCAATTAACCCATTATGAACAGTAAAAGATTGATTCCTCTGTTGCTTTCCCTGTTCCTTGCATGGCTACCCGTCTGCGCACAGGCACAGGATGGCATCAAGTTTGAGCACAATGCGTGGGCTGAGATTGTAGCCAAGGCCAAGGCCGAGGGCAAACTCATTTTCGCCGATGTGTACACCCAGTGGTGCGGGCCGTGTTACAATATGGCCACCACTGTCTTTACCCGTCACGATGTGGGCGCGTTCTACAATGACCACTTTGTCTGTGTCAAGATCGATGCCGAAAATGGCGAAGGTGTGGCTCTTGCCCGCAAGTATCAGGTGCGTGTGTATCCCACCTATTTGTATATCGATCCACAGACCGAGGAGTTTGTACACCGTAGCAGCAGCGTGCAGACCCCCGAAAACTTCATCCGCACGGGCAAGAATTCGCTTGACCCCAAGACCCGCTCCACCTATCTGGAGAGCGAGTATGCCAAGGGCAACCGCTCGCGCCAGTTCTTGCTCGATTATATTGCTTACCAGTTTGCGAGTCACCAGCGCGACAAGGTGGCCACGGCTTTTGACCAACTGATAGCCGGCGGTGCCAAACTTACCGACAAGGATGTCTGGCCGGTGTTCGACGAGTGTGTGTCGGGACTGGGCACCTATCTGCGCCAAGTGTCAGACAACTACGATGAGTTTTGCCGTCTGTTTACCAAGAAAGCGGTGGATGCCAAACTGGCACGTGAGACCCGTTATGGCGATGCGGATGCCGTAGCAGCCTTGTGCGACTATGAGGGCAAGGCATTCAATCTGGACATGATCAAACTCAACAAATTTACCCGCGGCAAGCAGTATGATGAGGCTGCTAAAATCATCGATCGGCTCATGGGCGACAGTCTTATCGACCGCAAGGAGTTTATGCGCCAGCTTTCTTACACCGTACGCGGTGCCCTCTACGACAAGGAGACGCCTGCCGACTGGTATATGCGCTGTGTAGGCTACATGCGCTACATTGCCTACAACTGGCCCGATCGCGATGATGCCACGATGCACCAGCTCTATGCTGCCACGCTCGAGGATGCCATCGTACGCAATCCGGCTACGCTGCGGCAGACCATCCAGAGCAAGCCTGCTTTTGGGGTTGCCGACTACAATATGCGTCCGGCGGCGCTCAAACCGAAACCCAAGCGTACCAAATAATACACACAAATCTCTCTCTGCATAACGGCTTGTATGACCGATATGCTTTTGCTACGAAGCCCTCTTCCTGCCGCAGCGGTGACGCTGTCTGGCAGAGGGGGCTTCTCTGGTTATGGCTGTTAGCTGGGCTATAGGTGGCCTTTAGCCCTCGTAAATGCCGCATTTAGGTGTGCTAAATGCCATGTTTAGAAAAACAGAGGTGGCGTATTTGTGGGCTATGCTTGGGCGTTTGGGTTTTTTCACCTTATTTTGTTGGTTGGTTCACAGATTAGTCTTATCTTAGCACCTGTAATATGAAATGTAACGGATAGACAGATGAAGATAAGTACGATATCTGGGATGGGAACCGTGGCGCTGTGCGTCGGGTTCCTGACGGTGTTGGCTGCCTGTGCTTCGGGCGGAACGACGGCTGAGCAGCGGGCTCGTCAGGTGGACGAGACGGCGCGAAGGGTGGCTGCTGCCATCGAGGGGCGTAGGTTGTGGGTAGATGTAGACTACATGTTTCCGGCGCGCACGGCCCCGCGGTCGGTCAGTGGCTCGTATGGCATCGCTGTGAGCGGCGACACGCTGCGCTCGTGGCTTCCCTATATAGGCAGGGCTTACCAATTGCCCTACGGGGGTGGTAAGGGACTGGCCTTTTCGGCGCTGATCAGCCAATATGATGAACGTCAGCAGAAGGGGGGCGACACCCGTGTGACCATCAAGACACGCAACGATGAGGACGATTTTGTCTACACCCTCCAGATTTATACCAACGGACGGGTGGACCTGACGGTGGTGATGCGCGAGAGGGAGCGTATCAGTTATTCGGGCAGATTGGACTTGGACAAGGAGGGCCGCCCATGAACTGGCGTGTGATAGGAGTGGCGCTGGCAGCGTGGCTGATGGCTACGGCAGCGCAAGCTACGGCAGGCTATAATGTGTGTTACCACAAGACGCATCTGCTCTATCGCATGGGCGATGCCATGAATGTGATTGATGTAGACGTGGAGTGGCCCGAGTATGTGGACGGCAGCACGCTGAAGCCGTTGCAGGAGCGGCTCACCAGGTTCCTTTTTCGCTCGCAGGACAGCGATTGGCGCAGCGCGTACGCCGCATGGCTCCGCCAGTTTGGCGAACCCGTCACGGGACCCTTGGAGAAGATTCCCGACGACGATGCTTTCTGCTACGTGTCGTGCCGGTTGCAGGTAATGGGGAGGATTCCCGACCGTCTGCTGTCGGTGAATGCCCAATATACGTGTACGCCGGGTAAGCGATCGGCGGTGAAGGGCGACACCCTCAGCACCATGCTCACTTACATCCTGCCTACAGGGCGGATTGTGGAGGGCGAGGACGTGCTCGACACCCGACTGCTGCAGCCTGAACGCGGCAATGAGGCTGCCGTGGAGGCGCTGCTGCGCGGGGCGGGTGATGCGGTGCCGTCGCAGACAATAGGACTACAGTTGGAAGCTGCCTGTATGGGCGATGGATGGGTGATGGCCGACATGCTGTGCCTTACGCCCGACGGTGTGGAGCCTGTGCGCACGGTGGTCAGTTATGATGCGGTGCGACATGTGGTGGCCCGCGAGGTGCGTAGGGCTGTGGACAGAAAACTGGAGGAGAGGGTGCCAGACCCGTTTGAGTCGCCGTCGATGTGCGAGGGCGACACGATCTGCCGCAAGGCCGATACCACGCCCTCCTTCGCGTTTGGCAGCATGACATTGGGCCAGTATGTGTCCGACAGGTTGAGGATGCCGGGCGGCTGGACCCAATTGCCCGATGGACAGGTGGTGGTCTCGATGGTGATAGACCGCAAGGGCGAGGTGAAGGATGTGCGTGTGGTGGGACCCTTGCATCCTGCACTCGACCGCGAGGCGGCACGTGTGGTGCGTCTTATGCCCCGCTGGAAGCCCGGAACGCAAAATGGGCAGCCGGTCTGCGTGAGATGCCGTCTGCCCATCAGTTTTAAGGGTACGTAATGCAAGACAACGTTCATAAAAAGATTTTTGGTGAGGGCTACACAGGTGGCTACATCAAATCATTATTCCCTGTTTACAAGAATCCTTGCTGTCGGAGCGCCTGAATCAGTCCATCGGACAGGGCCTCGTTGTCGCTGCGTGTATAGCGGAGGTCGGTGAACACTTGGGCAAGGGTCTCCTTGTGGTTGATCTCCACAAAGTGGCGGTTGGCCGGCAGCGCCTCTTTCTCGTTGTAGCAGCGGTCGATTCGCTCGGCGGTGTAGTCGTTGTAGGTCTCGTGGTGTACGATGGCCTCCAAGGGCAGGCGGTCGGTCAGTTCGGGGCACTCGGCTGGCCATCCCAAGGTGATGGTGGCCACGGGGAAGACGAGGCGCGGCAGCTTCAGGATGTCGATAATCTGTGCCGGCATATACACGGTGGTGCCGAGGAAGCACAGGCCCAGTCCCTCTTCCTCGGCCAGGTTGCAGAAAGTCTGGCAGTAGAGTAGGGCGTCGGTGGCCGCATTGACAAAACTCAGCGCATTGTCGTAGCCGGGATGCGCCTGACGGTTTTCTGCCCACAGCGTGGTGCGCCTGAAATCGGCACAGAACGTGAGCACTACGGGGGCCTCAGTCACCATCGGCTGGCCGAAATGCGCCGGTGCCAGCCGCTCCTTCATGGCTGCATCGCGTGTTACCACTACTGAGTATAGTTGTAGGTTACCCATAGTCTGTGTGCGCATGGCCTGTCCGAGCAGACGATTGAGCAGGTCTTGGGGAATGTCGCGCTGCTCATATTTGCGGATGCTTCTTCTGGTGTTGATGGTCTTCATTTTCGGATAATTATTTTTCCGCAAAGGTAATCCAAGTTTTCCAAAACAGGAAACTTTATTCACTTTTCTTTATAGAAAATGTACAAAACGTATCGTGGTTAGGAAAAAAAGTAGTAGCTTTGCAGCAACATTTTCTTAGTTATAAAAAGGATGAACGATAAGACAACTTACTCTTACGAGGAAGCCTATAGCGCTTCCTTGGCCTATTTCGGCGGTGATGAACTCGCTGCCCGCGTTTGGGTGAACAAATACGCCATGAAGGATAGCTTTGGCAATATCTATGAGAAGTCTCCGGCAGATATGCACTGGCGTATCGCCAACGAAGTGGCACGTATAGAGCAGAAATATGAGAATCCTATCAGTGCAGAACAGGTGTTCGAACTGCTGGACCATTTCCGCTACGTGGTGCCGGCAGGCAGTCCGATGACAGGTATCGGCAATGACCATCAGGTGGCATCGTTGAGCAACTGTTTTGTCATAGGCCTCGATGGCGAAGCCGATTCTTACGGTGCCATCATGCGCATAGACGAGGAGCAGGTGCAGCTGATGAAACGCCGCGGAGGCGTGGGTCACGACCTGAGCCATATCCGCCCCAAAGGTTCTCCTGTCAACAACTCCGCCCTCACGTCGACGGGCTTGGTACCCTTTATGGAGCGTTATTCCAACTCCACCCGCGAGGTGGCGCAGGACGGGCGCCGTGGCGCACTCATGCTGAGTGTGAGCATCAAGCATCCCGACAGCGAGGCCTTCATTGATGCCAAGATGGTGGAGGGCAAGGTGACGGGTGCCAATGTCAGCGTGAAGATAGACGATGGATTCATGCAGTGTGTGGTGGACGACAAGCCCTATACGCAGCAGTTCCCTATCGATGCCGAGCAACCCTTTGTGTCGAAGGAGATATCAGCCCGCAAGCTGTGGGAGAAGATTGTGCACAATGCATGGAAGAGTGCCGAGCCCGGCGTGCTGTTTTGGGACACCATCCTCAGGGAGAGCATCCCCGATTGCTATGCCGATTTGGGTTTCCGTACCGTCAGCACCAATCCCTGTGGCGAGATTCCGCTCTGTCCCTATGACAGTTGCCGACTCTTGAGCATCAATCTCTATAGTTATGTGGAGCATCCGTTTACGCCTGAGGCTTCGTTCAACTACGAGAAGTTTGCCGCCCACGTGCAGCTGGCGCAGCGCATCATGGACGATATCGTGGATCTGGAGATGGAGAAGATAGACCGTATCATGGAGAAGATACAGTCGGACCCTCAGAGTGACGAGGTGAAGGGTGCCGAGTATCATCTCTGGGAGAAGATACAGCGCAAGAGCGGTATGGGACGCCGCACGGGTGTGGGTATCACTGCCGAAGGCGACATGCTGGCGGCTATGGGTCTGCGCTATGGCACACAACCGGCCACCGATTTCAGCGTGTCGGTACACAAGACGTTGGCGCTGAACGCTTATCGCTCATCGGTGACGATGGCCAAGGAGCGTGGCGCCTTTGAGATATACGATGCTCGGCGCGAGGAGGCCAATCCCTTTGTGTGCCGTCTGAAAGAGGCCGACCCACAACTGTATGAGGACATGCGGCAGTATGGCCGTCGCAACATAGCCTGTCTGACCATTGCACCTACGGGTACCACCTCGCTGATGACACAGACTACCTCGGGCATCGAACCAGTGTTTATGCCCGTCTATAAGCGCCGCCGCAAGGTGAATCCCAATGATGCTGATGTGCATGTGGACTATGTGGACGAAGTGGGCGACAGTTTTGAGGAGTACATTGTTTATCACCGCAAGTTCCTGGAATGGATGCGTGTAAACGGGTACGACACCGAGAAGCGCTATACGCAAGAAGAAATCGACGCGCTGGTAGCCCGCTCTCCTTATTATAAGGCAACGGCCAACGATGTGGACTGGTTGATGAAGGTGCGCATGCAGGGAGCTATCCAGAAGTGGGTGGATCATTCTATCTCGGTAACGGTCAACCTGCCCAACGATGTGGACGAGGCGCTGGTCAACAAACTCTATGTTGAGGCTTGGCGCTCGGGCTGCAAGGGCTGTACCATCTATCGCGACGGAAGCCGATCGGGCGTGATGATAGCCGTGTCGAAGAAAGACAAGAAGAAGGGTGACGGTGCCAAGGCGATGGCAGAGGAGCAGGCGAAGACCCCATGCCAGCGTCCGCCGGTAACCGAGACTCGTCCCGCAGAACTGGAGTGCGACGTGGTGAGATTCCAGAACAACAAGGAGAAGTGGGTGGCATTCGTAGGACTGCTCGATGGCTATCCCTACGAGATCTTTACTGGTCTGCAGGATGATGAGGAAGGCATCGTGTTGCCCAAGACCGTCACCAAGGGTAAGATCATCAAGCGGACCAATGAGGACGGCAGCAAGCGTTACGACTTCCAGTTCGAGAACAAGCGTGGCTACAAGACCACGGTCGAGGGACTGTCGGAGAAGTTTAATCCTGAGTATTGGAATTATGCCAAACTCATCTCGGGCGTGCTGCGTTATCGCATGCCGATAGACCATGTCATCAGGCTCGTCAGCTCCCTCCAGCTCAAGGACCAGAGCATCAACACGTGGAAGAACGGTGTGGAGCGCGCGCTCAAGAAGTATATTGCCGACGGCACGCAAGCCAAGGGTCAGCGTTGTCCTGTCTGTGGCAATGAGAGCCTCGTGTACCAGGAGGGCTGCCTCATCTGTACCAGTTGTGGAGCCAGCCGTTGCGGATAAGCGATATTACCAGTAGCTATGCAGATAACCAAGAGCAGCATCTTTCTGCGCGGCCTGCGTTTCCATGCCTATCATGGGGTGGGGGAGCAGGAGCAGATTGTGGGCAACGACTATACGGTAGACTTGCGCATGGCGGTGGCGGTGGACAAGGCAGCCCTGTCTGACGACGTGGCAGACACCGTAAACTATGCCGAGGCGTATGCCGTTGTGTCCCAAGAGATGCGAAAACCTCACCGCTTGTTGGAGAGCTTGGCCTATCGGATAGGCCAAAGCCTCTTAGAGCGGTTTCCAGAAATCTCGTCGCTATGCCTTTCGGTGGCCAAGCTCAATCCCCCTATGGGAACCGATGGCGGCTCGGCGGGTGTGGAGTTACACTTAATAAATGATAAAACTATTCTTTAGTTTGTGGTTTTGTGACAATTAATCATTATTTTTGCAACGTAATGCGGATGCAGGCGATGCGATGGGCATGCTGTTTGTCGTGCGTGCTCATGCTGTGTGCCGTGCCAGTCATGGCCGAGGGAGGCAAGCGGTTCACGCTCGTTATCGATCCCGGTCACGGTGGACACGATCATGGTGCTCCGGGGGCTATCTCCATCGAGAAAAACCTGACCCTGCGCTATGCGCTGGCTTTCGGCAAATTGGTGGAGACCCATTGCCCGGACGTGCGGGTGGTCTATACGAGGAAACGGGATGTGTATCTCAAGCTCTTCGACCGCGCAGAGATTGCCAACCGGGAGCATGCAGACCTGTTTATCTCCTTCCATGTCAATGCGGTAGAGGGCAGTCACAATGTGCGTGGTTTCCAAAGCTACACTCTGGGTAGGGGAAATACCACAGGAAACAAGGGTATCTTGGAAAACTTGGACGTGGCCAAGCGCGAGAATTCGGTCATCTACATGGAGAAAGACTATCAGCAGGTGTATAAGGGAATCGATCTCAACTCGGCTGAGGGCGACATCATGTTCGAGTTTATCGCCGACAAGAACCGCGAAAAGAGCGTAGAACTGGCCCGCTACATGCAGCGTGAGGTCTGCAAGGCTACCGGCCGTCACAACGGCGGTGCCCACCAAAACAATCTGGCTGTGCTTCGCCTCACGTCGATGCCGAGTTGCCTGCTCGAGTTGGGCTTTATCTCTACGCCCGATGAGGAACGCTTCCTCAATACCGATGCTGCGGTCAACCAATATGCCTCTGGCATCTACAATGCCTTTGTGCAGTACAAGAACCGGTATAGCAATAAGAACTCGGTACCGTACAAGACAATCCCCACAGAGGGGCAGCAGTTGCCAGAAGTGGTGCCCGATGAATATCGGGAGGCATCCCAGACCACCCGTCGGGCAGTGCCGATGACCAAGTTGGTGCCGGCCAAGAAGGTGGAAGAGCAGCCTGCACAAACGAAGGAGGAGACGAAGACGCAAGAGCCACAGGTGCAGCCCGATGGCCGGCCGGTGTTCAAGATACAGATCATGGCCAGCCCTTTCCCGCTGAAAAAGGGTGACAAGCAGCTCAAGGGGCTGTCTCCTGTCGAAAGCTATGAGGAAGGCGAGTATGTGAAGTACACTTACGGTGCCTCGACCAACTATAACGAGATATATCGTTTGCGGAAGACCATTCTCGACAAGTTCCCCGAGGCGTTTATCGTCGCTTTCAGGGGAGATCAGAAGATGAATGTCAACCAGGCTATCCGCGAATTCAAGTCTAACAGATAGATTGATGTAATATGAAGTTTTTCACCAAAGAAGTCAAGATTGCCCTTGTAGCCATATTGGGCATCATCGTCCTTTATTTTGGCATGAATTTCCTGAAAGGAATGACACCTTTCTCCAACGACAGCACCTATTGTGTCAAGTTCAGGGACATCAGCGGCTTGTCAGCGTCCAGCCCCATTTTGGCCAATGGCTATCAGGTGGGAGTGGTCACAGGCATCAGCTACGACTATGCCACCAATGGCGGCGCAGTGGTACGTTTCGATGTAGACAAGGCCCTCTCTATCCCACGCGGGAGTACGGCTGAGATAGAGAGCGATATGATGGGAAATGTGAAGATGAACCTGATTCTGGGAGACAATGCTGCGGGATTCCTGCAGCCGGGTGACACCATTACAGGTGCGGTCAATGGTGGCGCAATGGGAAAATTGGCCGAGATGGTGCCTGCCGTGGAACGCATGTTGCCCAAACTTGACTCTATCATGGCCAGCCTTAACACGCTGTTGGCTGATCCTGCCATCGCCCAGTCGCTCCACAATGTGCGCGATGTCACCTCAGGCCTTACCACTTCTACCCAACAGCTCAACCAGTTGCTTGCCGGACTGAACCGACAGGTGCCTGCGATGATGACAAAGGCCGACGGCACGCTTGACAATGTGCAGCAACTCACCGCCAATCTGGCTGCTGTCGACGTGGCTGCCACGATGGCCAAGGTAGACCAGACCATAGAGAATGTGCAGACCATTACAGCCCAGTTGAACAGTAACGAGGGCACGCTGGGCTTGCTCATGCGTGATCCCACCCTGTACCGCAATCTCAGCAACACGATGGGTAGTGCCGACAGTCTGCTCATCGACTTGCGCCAACATCCCAAGCGTTACGTCCACTTTTCGCTTTTCGGACGTAAGGACAAGTAATCACCTCTAAACGTACATTACACACAACATGAGAATAGGCGTTATCGTCGCGATGGAGAAAGAGCTTGCGCAGCTGCGTACCTTGTTGCATGACGAGGTGATGGAGCATGGTGCCACCCGCGAGTGGGTCACCGGGCGCATCGGAGGCAATCAAGTGGCCATCCTGCAATGTGGTATCGGCAAGGTGAATGCGGCGATTGGCGCCACCGAACTGATTGCCGGGTGGCAACCCGACGTGATTGTGTCATCGGGAGTGGCCGGTGGTGCCGACGTCACGCTGCATGTGGGCGACATGGTAGTGGGTACGCAGTATGTGTACCACGATGCCTATTGTGGCAGCGAGTGCGCCTATGGCCAGTTGCAGGGATTGCCTGCCCGCTTCGAGGCTGCTTCGTCGCTGCTTGGCTGTTTGGCAGGTATGGACATCACCACGCCCATCCGTCAAGGATTGATAGTGAGTGGCGACTGGTTTGTAGATTCTCGCGAAAAAATGCGAGAGATTCTCTCCCATTTCCCCGAGGCGATGGCCGTAGATATGGAGAGTTGTGCTATTGCCCACACTTGCCATCTCTATCGGGTTCCATTCGTTTCGATGCGTATTATCAGTGATGTGCCGCTGAGCGACCATAAGGCTGCCCAATACTTCGATTTCTGGGACCGTTTGGCCGATGGCTCGTTCCAAGTGCTGCGCCCGTTGCTGCAAAGTCTCTGATTACACTTTACAATCATTACCAATCCGTAAACAGATGGAAAAGATACCCAGTTTTACTATAGACCACGAGCGGTTGCTGCGTGGCATCTATGTCAGTCGTCGCGACCAAGTGGGTGGCGAAGAAGTCACTACGTTCGACATTCGCATGAAAGAGCCCAATCGTGAGCCTGCGCTCCATCAGGGGGCGATACATACCATCGAGCATTTGGCGGCCACCTATCTGCGCAACGATGCCGAATGGCGCGATAGGGTCATCTATTGGGGACCCATGGGATGCCTTACGGGCTGCTATCTGTTGCTCCGCGGGCATTTGGAGAGCAGGGATATCGTGGATTTGATGCGCCGTACTTTCCGTTTTGTGGCCGATTTTGAGGGCGAGATACCTGGTGCTGCACCCCGTGATTGCGGCAATTATCTGCTCCATGACCTGCCGATGGCGCGGTGGGAGGCACGCAAATATGTAGAGGAAGTGCTCGATTGCATTACCGAGGCCCAGCTGGCTTATTAGGAAGCATCAACAGACCATAAAAGTAGAGGCAAGCGTGTGGGAAAACTGCGCTTGCCTCTACTTTTGTGACTTTATCCAGAGTTAGAAGACCACTTCCACAGGACAGTGGTCGCTTCCCATGATTTCTGTGTGGATGCTGGCCGACTGCAGACGCGATGCCAAACGCTCCGAAACGAGGAAGTAGTCGATGCGCCAGCCCACGTTTTTCTCGCGTGCCTTAAACCGGTACGACCACCAACTGTATTGTATCTCCTCGGGATGCAGGTACCTGAATGTGTCAACAAAACCGCTGCCGAGCAGTTGGGTCATCTTGGCGCGCTCCTCATCGGTGAATCCTGCATTGCGGGTATTGGTCTTCGGATTTTTCAGGTCTATCTCCTGATGGGCAACATTCATATCGCCGCAGACCACCACCGGTTTATGCTGGTCGAGTCGGTGCAGATAGGCTTGGAAGTCGTCCTCCCACTGCATGCGGTAGTCGAGGCGACGCAGCCCATCCTGGGAATTAGGCGTATAGACCGTCACCATATAGAAGTCGGGCATCTCCAGCGTGATGACACGTCCCTCATGGTCGTGCTCCTCTATGCCTATGCCGTAGCTTACCGACAGCGGTTGGTGCCGGGTGAAGATGGCTGTACCCGAGTAGCCTTTCTTTTCGGCGTAGTTCCAATACGATTGGTAACCCTCAAACGACAGGTCGAGTTGTCCTGCCTGCATCTTGGTCTCCTGCAGGCAGAAGAAATCGGCATCCAAAGCCTTGAATACCTCGGCAAAACCCTTGCCTGCACAGGCCCTGAGGCCATTTACGTTCCACGATATGCACTTCATAATCTCTGGTAGTGATGCTTGTTGGTACATTAGATGCGCTGTCCGCGCAGCAGATTCATAAACTCCTCGCGGGTCTTGGCCTGGTTGAAGGCTCCGCTGAAAGCACTCGTAGTGGTAATCGAGTTGTTTTTCTCCACACCGCGCATCTGCATGCACATGTGCTTGGCCTCCACCACCACCATCACGCCCAGTGGGCGCAGTGTCTCTTGTATGCAGTCCTTGATCTGCTGTGTCAGGCGTTCCTGCACTTGCAGCCGATGGCTGTAGATGTCGACCACCCGGGCTATCTTGCTGAGACCGGTGATGTAACCATTGGGGATGTAGGCCACATGTGCCTTGCCGTAAAAGGGGAGGATATGGTGCTCGCACATAGAGAAGAAGTCTATGTCTTTCACGATGACCATTTGGTCATATTTCTCCTCAAACAGGGCATCGGTCAGCACTTTGTGCGGATCTTGGCTGTATCCCCGGGTGAGTACTTGCATGGCTTTGGCCACGCGCATGGGAGTTTTTTGCAGTCCCTCCCGAGTCGGATCCTCTCCCAGCAGTGTCAGTATTTCGCCATAATGCGATGCCAGGGCATCGAGTCCCTCGCGATATTGTGTTTCTGTTTCCATATATCAGTATTGAACCGTGATTTTTCCCTTGACGATGGTAGCCGATTTGTAGCCCATCTTGCGCAACTGTTGCAGCATCCAGTCTGCTTCCTCATAGTTGCGGTAGTTTCCCACCCGGCATATCCAGCGTGGGGAATAGAAATGGACATAGACTGGCTGTCCGGGAAACTTCATCTTTATCTCGTTTCTGATACGTTCCGCCTGCTGTCGGTCCGCACGGGTGTTGCCGCCTGCAAAGGCCTGCACCCTGTACCCGTCTACCTTGTAGCTGTTGCGCATCACTTTCTTGCGCATGTCCACGGTCGGTATCTCTTCTGTGTATTCGTTCTCGTTGGTTTTTACGGCCTCGGTCTTGGCCGGGCTGTTTTTCTTGGCCGTTTCGGTAGCCTTGGGCTTGTCCGTCTTGGCGTGTGTGGCGGTTGTCGGCGCTTTAGCCCCGTCGGTCTTCGTGGTGTTGCCGGCGGTTACCGTCTCCTTGTTGCTGCCGTTTATCAGATCGTCGATAGCCTTACTCTGCGTTACGGTCACAGTGCCTTTGCCCGGGGCAGTCTGCCTCAGTTGGTCCATGAAAGTCTGTGCGTTGGCAGCGGTCGCAGTGGCCAGCACGGTGATGCCTATCGTGACGAATCGTCTCATCTGTAGTGTAGGTTGGATGTGAAAAAGGCACCTGTCCCAGTCCGTGGGGACATGGGGACAGATGCCGGGTATGTATCATTCTGTTATTTCCAAGCGTCGATGATACCCTTGAAGTCAGCAGCCTTCAGTGAAGCGCCACCGATGAGTCCACCATCGATATTGGGCTTAGAGAAAAGCTCCTTAGCGTTAGAGGCTTTGCAGCTGCCACCATAGAGGATAGTGGTATCGTCAGCCACTTCCTGGCCATACTTCTCGGCTACGATGGAACGGATGTAAGCCAACATCTCCTCAGCCTGCTCCGAAGTAGCGGTCTTGCCGGTACCGATGGCCCAGATGGGCTCGTAAGCCAGCACGATGCTCTTCCACTCCTCTGCTGTGAGGTTGAATACAGAGCCATCCAGCTCAGCCTTAACCACCTCATTCTGCTGGTTAGCCTCGCGCTCCTCGAGTGTTTCGCCACAGCAGAAGATTACCTTCAGGCCGTTGGCCAATGCCAGCTGTACCTTCTCCTTCAGGATTTCGGCTGTCTCGCCGTAGTACTGGCGACGCTCAGAGTGGCCGAGGATGACGTACTGTGCACCGGTAGACTTCACCATTGCGGCAGAAACCTCACCTGTGTAAGCACCCTTCTCCTTGTCGGCGCAGTTCTCGGCACCGAGACCCACTACCTCTGCATCGAGTACCTGGGCTACGCTTGCCAGATGGATAAACGGCGTGCAGATTACCACGTCGCAGTTGGGCTTGTCCTGTACCAATGCGTCATTGATTTCCTTTGCCAAAGCAACACCTTCTTGCAGGTTCATGTTCATCTTCCAGTTGCCTGCTACGATTTTCTTTCTCATTTTTCTTCTTTATTAATGGTTGATGTATCTTTTCTGATTCTTCTCTTCCGGTTTCTCACCCATTGGCTCCATGCCCACGTGCGGTCGGCGAGTGTCAGCAGTACGAGCGGCAGCACAAACCAGAGCAGTGCGGTGGCAATCTTCTGTGCCACAAGCTCTTGGGCTATCTGTCCGATGGGCAGCTGGTCGAGCGGTGCCGTCAGTTTCTCGGCTTTGGGCAGCTTGTTGTGGCTCCATTTGCCGATTACCACCCCCTGTTTGAGCAGTACCAGACCGGGATTGCTGCGGATGATGGTCTTGAGCGTGGTCTCGTCGGTATTGCAGAATGGGTATTCGGCCCCCGTGATGTCCTGCCAGTGCCTGATGGCCTCGCTTCCGCTGGCCGTGAGGCAGTAAAACGGAATCTGCTGTGCCTGACAGTACTCGTACAGCTGGTCGATGTCGCCGAAGTTGGAGTCGTCGGCATGTTCCAGATGGGGCGAGATGAGCAGGAAAGTGTAGCCTTCGTGCGTGAGCACCGAGTCGGTGATGTCTTCCCCGTCTTCTGTCCGCTGGATGGCAAAATCGTGGATGGGCGGCACGTAGCCTTCCTCGGTCTGCACGGTCTTGCTGTCTACAAACTCCCATGTGGAGTCGGGATAGTTGTCGAGCGTGAACTCTTTTTCCACACCGTCCTTTTGCAAGATAAAGGTGGTCTCATACTTCGGCAACTTGGCCCCTTCGGGAATCTGCATGCCGGCCCTGATGTCTGCACCCACATGATAGGGGCGGAAGTCGAACCTCGGCAGCGTGTACAGGCTGTACAGGCTGGAGGCGAGTATGTAGAGCACCGTATAGTTGACGGCTATCCACTGGTTGGTCCTCGACACAAACCGCACCATGCGCAGCGGCCACCGGCACAGTACCACCGCACAGGTCAGCAGGATGAGATTCTTGACCAGCGTCTCCCAGTTGCTGAGTGTCACGGCATCGCCGAAGCAGCCACAGTCTTTTACCGGGTCTGCCACGGCTATCCACACCGTCACGGCCGTCATGAGGACCATGAACGCCAGCATCGCCCTGGACATGATCCTGCGGCGCATGGCCAGCACCACAAACACGCCGAGCGAGAACTCGATCGCCGAGAGGGCGATGGAGGACAGGAGCGAGAGCCAGTCGGGGATGAAGCCCGACAGTCCCAGGGCACCCAGATAGTCTTGTATCTTGTACTGTGTGCCCAGCGGGTCGATGGCCTTGACGTATCCGGAGAAGACAAACGTCAGTCCTATCACCGCCCGGCAGACATTCACCAGTATTGTCAGCAGTTTATTCACCTTCCTTCAGTTTGATAGCCCCAAACACGGCATAGTTGATCACGTCCATGTAGTTGGCATCGATACCCTCCGACACCAGCGTGTGTCCGTGCAGGTTTTCTATCTCCTTGATGCGCTCTATCTTGGTCAGTATGAAGTCGGTGTAGCTGCTCACCCGCATGCCGCGCCACGCCTCGTCGTAGTCATGGTTCTTGCGGATCATGAGCGCCAGCGCCTCATCGGCAAACTCGTCATACCACCGCAGGGCCTCGGCAGGTGTGATGTCCACGCTGTCCACATAGCCTTTGGCCAGCTGGATGAGGCCCACGATGCCATAGTTGACCAGTGCCACAAACTCGGGCCTGATGCCTTCGCCCACCATCGATGCGCCCTTGGTCTCCAACGAGCGTATGCGCTTGGCCTTGATAAACAATTGGTCGGTGAGAGACGACGGACGCAGGATGCGCCACGATGCGCCGTAGTCGTGGAGCTTCTTCTCGAACAGTGACCGGCACTCCGAGATGATAGCCTTGAACTGGTCTTCTGTGTTAACTGTTGCCATATACGGATGCAAAGTTACTGATTTGTCACGAATTGGCCAAGACATAGCCGCTGTAAAGCGTGCCCGTTTTGGCCTTTTTTGCATTTACTCTTCCTGTTGGCGGCGATGTATTACGCGCACTGTGCCGCAGAGTGCATCGTAGCGTATCTGCAGCGAGTCTTTCTTGATGCCGATAAAGTTGCGTTCCCTGATGGTCTGTGCCGCATTGTACTGTGCGGTCACGGCCTGCAGGGCCGAGTCGGTGCGCGCTATGTCTTCCTGCGTCATCTTCAGCGAGGCGTCCTGCCACAGTTTCAGTGCCTTGTGCCGCACCTCCACGGCCTCGGCGTAGCGTGTGCGCAGCGAGGTGATCGAGTCCAGACACGCCCTGTAGTTGCCGTCGGCATAGAGCCGCTCGGCACAGGCCAGCAATTCTTCGGCCTCTCGGTGGCCGTTGTCGCCGCACGACGTGGCCAAGAGCGCCGCCATGCAAGCTATCCCTACCGTCAAACATTTCTTCATGTGTGCAAATGTAATAAAAAAATCTTGTATATCCCATGGATTTGGCCGAAAAAATAGCGTTTCCCGTCTGCCCCCTCTGCCATCATTGGCGGGCTAAAGGTGGCATTTGGCTCATCTAAATGCGGCATTTAGCCTGCCTAAACGTGGCATTTAGGTTTTGTAAACGCCATCACCCCTCTGGCGAGGGGCGGCAGGGTAGGGGAGCTGACGACAAAAAAAGTGGGCGGATGTTTGGCGATTATAGCCGATTTTTTTACTTTTGCAGAGACAACCAACCGACTTTAGGACATGATGCAACTGCAGACGCATGTAGAGATACCCCATGCCCCCTTTGAGATAGCCCCCTGTGCGCGCATGCTCTTTGTGGGCAGCTGTTTTGCCGACAACATGGGGCGGCGATTTGCCGAAGACCGGTTTCGTGTGACGGCCAACCCTTACGGCGTGATGTACAATGCCGTGAGCATAGGCCATACCCTCTGCCGTGTCGTGGACGAGGCAGCTCCCGCCGACGACTACTCGGTGGCGGTGCTCACGCTGGGCACCAACCATATCTACCTGCTCAACGAGACGGGCGAGGTGGTGGACAACTGCCAGAAACGCCCCCAGCGGCTCTTTACCGAGCAGCAGATGACAGTGGCCGAGACCGTGGAGAGCCTGGTAAGCAGCATCCTCATGCTCAGGGAGCGGTGGCCACAGCTGCGCGTGGTGCTCACGGTGAGCCCCATACGCTATCGCAAGTACGGCTACCACGGCAGCCAGCTCTCCAAGGCCACGCTGCTGCTGGCCGCCGATGAGGTGACACGCCGCGTGCCCGAGGTGTACTACTTCCCTGCCTATGAGATCATGAACGACGAGCTGCGCGATTACCGGTTCTACAAGGAAGACATGCTGCACCCTACCGACCAGGCCGTGGAATATATCTGGCAGCGATTTGCAGACGCTTATTTCGGCGACGACACGTGGCAGTACCTGCGCGAGTGGCAACCCGTCAAAGAGGCACTCGGCCACAGGCCCCTGCATCCCGACTCGGAGGCGTATCGCCAGTTTATGGACAAAACATTGTCAAGAGCAAGACAACTTTCAAAAAAATATCCTAACTTTGCACTGGATATAGATATACAGTAGAACGATGACTTACACGATCGAAAAGGTGGCCACGCTGATAGGCGCACGCCGCTATGGCACAACGGATGCCAACATAGGGTTTATCCTAACCGACAGCCGTTCGCTCTGTTTTCCCGAGGAGACGCTCTTCTTCGCGCTCCGGTCTGCCCGCAACGACGGGCATCATTACATCCCCGAACTTTATCGAAGAGGTGTACGCTGCTTTGTGGTGTCTACCGTGCCCGCAGCCTACGCCGAACAGTTTGCCGGGGCCAACTTCCTGAAGGTGACCGACACGCTGCAGGCCCTGCAGCGGCTTGCCGAGCGCCATCGCGAGGAGTTCGACATCCCCGTGGTGGGCATCACGGGCAGCAATGGCAAGACTATGGTCAAGGAGTGGCTGTACCAGCTGCTATCGCCGCAGCTCTGTGTCACGCGCAGCCCGCGTAGCTACAACTCGCAGATCGGTGTGCCGCTCTCGGTATGGCTCATCGGCAAGCACACTCAGGTGGGTGTGTTTGAGGCAGGTATCAGTGAGCCGGGCGAGATGCGTGCCCTCAGGGGCATTATCCAGCCCACCATCTCGGTCATCACCAATCTGGGTGCCGCCCATCAGGAGAATTTTGCCAGCATGGAGGACAAGTGTGCCGAGAAGGCGCAGCTCTTCCACGATACGCAGACCATCGTCTACAATGCCGATGACCCTGTGGTGGCCGGTGTGGTAGACCGTATGGGCTACAAGGGGGAGCGGCTGTGCTGGTCGTTGTGCGACACGGCAGCCCCTATGTATGTGAAACGGGTGGAGAAGACCGATACTGCCACACACATTATTTATATATATAAGGGTGGAGAGGAGCATGGTTACACGCTGCCCTTCATCGACGACGCATCGGTGACCAACTCTATCGTCTGTGCGGCGGTGGCGCTCCGATTGGGTGTGACGTTTGCTGACTTGGAGGCGCGCATGCCGCAGCTTGAGCCTATCGCCATGCGCTTGGAAGTGAAGGAGGGGCAGCACGGATGCACGCTCATCAACGATTCGTACAACTCGGATATCAATTCGCTCGACATAGCCCTCGACTTCATGAGCCGCCGTCCCGACCACAAGGGTCGCCGACGCACGCTCATCCTCAGCGACATCAGTCAGAGCGGCGAGACACCGGAGCGTCTATACGGCGAGGTGTCAGACCTTTGTCTCAAACGTGGCGTGGAGAAGTTTGTCGGCATCGGCCCACAGTTGTGCCGTCAGGCCGATGTGCTGCAGGTGGGCGAGAAACATTTCTTCGAGAGCGTCGGCCAGTTTGTGGCCAGTGACGTGTTCCACTCGTTGCACGACGAGGTTATTCTCATCAAGGGCGCCCGCCAGTTCGGTTTCGACCAGCTCACCGAACTGCTGGTGCAGAAAGTACATGAGACTATCCTCGAGGTGAACCTCGGGGCGGTGGTGAAAAATCTCAACTGGTACCGCTCGTTTCTGAAGCCGGAGACCAAACTTGTCTGCATGATCAAAGCCGATGCTTATGGTGCTGGGTCGGTGGAGATTGCAAAGACGCTGCAAGACCATCGGGTGGACTATCTCGCCGTGGCGGTGGCCGATGAGGGCGTGACGCTGCGCAAGAATGGCATTACATCCAACATCATGATCATGAATCCGGAGATGACGGCCTTCAAGACCATGTTCGACTACGACTTGGAGCCTGAGGTCTACTCCTTCCGTCTGCTCGAAGCGCTTATCAAGGCGGCCGAGAAGGAGGGCATCACCGACTATCCCGTACATATCAAGCTGGATACAGGCATGCACCGGTTGGGCTTCGACCCCTTGCACGACATGGAGCGCCTCATCGACCGCCTGAAACGGCAGAATGCGGTCATCCCTCGTTCGGTCTTCTCCCACTTTGTGGGTTCAGACAGCGACGGGTTCGATGCGTTCAGCGCGGAGCAGTTTGCCCGTTTCGACCAGGGAAGCCGTCAGCTGCAGGCCGCCTTCGATCACCGCATCCTGCGGCATATCGACAATTCGGCCGGAATCGAGCATTTCCCTGAACGCCAATTGGACATGTGCCGGTTGGGATTGGGTCTCTACGGCATCAATCCGCGCAACAATCAGATCATCAACAATGTGTCGACACTCAAGACCACCATCCTCCAGATGCGCCATGTGCCGGCGGGAGAGACCGTGGGTTACAGCCGGAAGGGGAAGATTGCGCGCGACAGTGTGATTGCGGCCATCCCCATCGGATATGCCGACGGACTGAACCGCCATCTCGGCAATGGCCACTGCTATTGTCTGGTCAACGGCCAGCCGGCACCTTATGTGGGCAATATCTGTATGGATGTGTGCATGATAGATGTCACAGGCATCGACTGCAAGGAGGGCGACACAGTCGAGATTTTTGGCGACCATTTGCCTGTGACAGTGCTCAGCGATGTGCTCGATACCATCCCCTACGAGGTGTTGACGGGCATCAGCAACCGTGTGAAGCGCGTGTACTACATCTGATAAAGGCTTTTTTTAAAGGTAAAAAGGTAAAACGGTAAAGAGGTAAAACGTCAGATACATGTAGGGGCGCACGTTTGTGCGGCCAAAAGGTAAAGGGGTAAAAAGGTAAAACTCCTTTTGATTGGAAATTGTGGGGATGTACGACTCGTGCGTCTCCACAATTTCTTGTTTATACATGAAAAAAATGCCGAAAAGGATGGGGATGTCAATCTTTTCTGTTATCTTTGCAGAAGATAGGCTGCACCTCAGCATGAGTTGCACGCCATTTGGACAAGCTGTCATTGACTTAATAACATGAAACCAACACTTTAGATAATGAATAATTCGCAATCTACCAAGATGACCAACTTTCGTTGGGTGATTTGTGCGATGTTGTTTTTCGCCACTACTGTCAACTATCTCGACCGTCAGGCGCTGTCTCTCACATGGAAAGACTTTATCGCGCCTGAGTTCCATTGGAGCAATACCGATTACGGCAACATCGCCGCGGCCTTTGCCATCATGTACGCCATTGCCAATTTCTTCTCCGGCCGCATCATCGACTGGCTCGGCACCAAACGGGGATACCTCTGGGCCATTGGTGTATGGTCTGCCGGAGCCTGTCTGCATGCCCTGTGCGGCTGGGCCACGGAGCAGGTGGTGGGTCTGCACGATGCCGCCCAACTGGTGGGTGCAGTGGGCGATGTGGCTGCCACCGTGTCGATGGTCAGTGTCTACTTCTTCTTGGCTGCCCGCGTGGTGCTGGCTGCCGGAGAGTCGGGCAACTTCCCTGCTGCTGTCAAGGTGACAGCCGAGTATTTCCCCAAAAAAGACAGGGCTTATGCCACGGCTATCTTCAATGCTGGAGCCACCATCGGAGCCCTCATCGCTCCACTGTGCATCCCTACTTTGGCCAGCTATTTCAAGCAGATGGGCGTGGGCAACGGATGGGAAATGGCGTTTGTGGCCATCGGTCTGCTCGGCTTTGTGTGGATGGGCGTGTGGATATTTGTCTACAAGCCGTTGGAAACTAACAAGTTTGTGAACCAGGCAGAGCGCGAATACATCCTGCACGATAGCAAGGATGATGCGGAGACGGTCGAGACCGGCCGTAAGATAGGTATCGGCGAGTGTCTGCGTTTGCGTCAGACGTGGGCGATACTGCTCGGCAAATTCCTCACAGACGGTGTCTGGTGGTTCTTCCTGTTTTGGACTCCCGCCTACATCAGCGATGTCTATGGTTACGCCTCCGATACGTTCATGGCACAGATGCTCATCTTCGTGTTGTATGCAGTGACCATGCTGTCGCTCTATGGCGGCAAACTGCCCACCATCATCATCAACCGCACGGGGCGTGATGCCTATACCTGCCGCATGCAGGCCATGCTCGTCTTTGCCCTCTTCCCCCTGTTGGGATTGTTGGCCCAGCCTTTCGGAGCCTATTCGTGCTGGCTTACCATCATCCTCATCGGTATCGTGGGAGCGGCGCATCAGTCGTGGTCTGCCAATCTCTTTTCGGTCGGTAGCGACCTGTTCCCCAAGCGTGCCGTGGCCACCATTACCGGACTCAACGGCATGGCCGGAGGACTGAGCTCGTTCCTTATCAACATCCTTTCCGGCCGCCTGTTGGACCATGTTGAGGCGGCACAGACCCAATTCTTCGGATTCCAAGGCAAGGAAGCCGGCTACTTCATGATCTTCTGCTACTGCTCGGTAGCCTATCTGCTCGGATGGATTGTCATGAAGTTGCTTGTGCCCAAGTACAAGCCTGTTGCGGCGTAAACGCACCGATCTCGGGCGAGGAGTCCGCGGATCCGGAGGATAAGAAAGTCTGTAAGGCAGTACATATATCATAATGTGTGTAGCCTTACAGGCTCTTTTATCAGCCTGGAGGGCTATACCGTGAGTAACCGAGGGCGTTGCCCATCGGTTACTCATAGTATAGCCCTCCGGGCTGATATTGGTGAGCCAGCGATATAGTGAGAACACCCAACCGCCAAGAAAACGGGATACCCACCAAGTCAACGAGCCCCGAAGTGGGCGACATAGAGCATACCCACCGATTATGCCCATCAATTCACAGGATTCACACCTTGTCCTAATATATTTTGACCCCTTTATGACATAATGGCCATTTACCCACACCCCATATACGAACGGCAACATCACCCTATTCTCGCACCGTACACCATTTGCGATACGCCCGTATTCCATTTGCGATACGGCCGTACACCAAATGCGATACGCTCGTACTCCAAATGCCGTACGGTGACCAAACACCATTCTTGTACCCGCGATAGATGATTTTTACACTATCGATACATTTTTTACCAATAGGCGGGCGATTTTTTACACCTTATTATATATATAAATGAGGAAAATAGAGGAAAAATAAAAAAAAGTAGAAAAAATCTTTCTTTTTCACTACCCGTTTTTGAGTTTTTGTTGTCTTATAGACGTAAAGTGGTCTTAAAAACCATTTGTAAGGAGATAAGAGACCGAAAAATAATGTCTAACCTTTAAAAACTGAAGCGAAAAATGGTAAATACGGGGTAAAAGGTCGTACACCACGAAACAAGAGACCTAAAATCTATGAAAAGAGATTTTGATGGCTGCCTCCTGGTGGGACGCGCAGTACAAAAGTATCACATCAAATTTGATTAATTTATGAATTACAAGAAAAAGTTTTTTCTGACGGCGGCAGCTTTGTTCTGTCTGAACGCCGGTATTTTTGCCCAATCGGTATCGCTGAATCTGAAACCGATGACTGTCAAGAAGGCTATGGGCGAAATCAAGAACAAATGTGGCTATTCGTTCGTATTCTCATCGGGCGACATAGACACGGGTAAACAAGTCACAGTGAACGCTACGAAGCTCGACGATGCCATCCGTCAGGTACTCCGTGGCCAGAATGTGTCTTACGAAATCATTGGCAAGAACATCATCCTTAAGAAGGCTTCGATGCAGGCTGCCAACCAGAAGGGTGGCGCCCGCAAGGTGACGGGTGTGGTAAAGGACCAGAACGGTGAGCCCATCATCGGTGCTGCCGTTACCGTACAGGGCGACAAGACCCGCGGTGCCATCACCGATCTGGACGGCAACTTCACCATCGACGTTCCGGGCAACAGCAACCTGGAGATCTCCTACATCGGCTACCAGAGCCAGGTGGTTTCCACCAAGGGCCGCAACAGCCTCAACATCAACATGAAGGAGGACTCTCAGAACCTCGACGAGGTGGTGGTAGTGGGTTATACCACCCAGAAGAAGGGTTTGCTCACAGGTGCCGTGGAGACCATGAAGGTGAGCGAGAATCTGAAGACCATGCCTACTACAGCTGCCGGTAACCTGCTTACAGGTAAGCTCTCGGGTGTGTTCGTAAGCACACCTAACTCTGTAGCTGGTAGCCAACCCTCTATCTCCATTCGTACAGGATCGTCATGGAATGCCCAGAATGTGACCTACGTGATTGATGGTGTGGTACGCGGTGGCGGTGACTTCAACAACTTGAGCCCGAACGAAATCGAGGACATCACCGTACTGAAGGACGCTGCCTCAGCTGCCATCTACGGTTCCCGTTCTGCAGGTGGTGTCATCATCGTGACCACCAAGAAGGGTACACAGGGCAAACCCGTGTTCAACTATTCTTATGGTTACAGTTTCGACTCTCGTACCAAGAATGCCGAGTTGACCAACGCTGTGGAGACTGGCGCGCTCTACAACCGTATTAACGGCGATTCTGACCCCGCAGGATGGGCATGGTCTCAGGAGGAGTTGGACTATATCGCCACCGTTAACGGCGGTTGGGGCTACGACCAGCTGGAAGAGGTTTGGAAGACCCCGGTTACCCAAACCCATAACCTGAGCGTGAATGGTGGTAATGAGCGTGTACGCTACTTCGGTGCCGCCTCTTATGTAGACCAGCAGGGCTTCTTGGAGCCGATGAAGTATAAGAAGTACAACATTCGTATGAACGTGACCGCTGACATCACCAAGGATCTGGAGGTGTTTGCAGGTCTGGCCATCTACAACAATTTCACCGACTATGCCCTCGACGGCAGCGACACCTATGGCAAGCTGCGTATCTGGCAGCCCGACCAGCCCGTTTACACAAACAGTGGCAAGTATGTGGACTATGGCTGGATCGGTAACGTGGGTGCCCGTGTTGACGGTAAGGGAACCAGCGGCTATGATAACGTTGCAATGCTGAAGCCGCAGGCCGTTTTCAGCGCCACCTATAAGGCTCCGTTCCTCAAGGGCTTGAGCCTGAAGGTTTCCTACAGCCGTAGCTGGACCCACAATACTGAGAAAGAGTACTATACCAACTATGATATGATGGTGATGAAGAAGAGTGGTGCCCACAACCATATCATCTCTACCGACGATGCTGACATCGTAGGTGTCAAGAAATCGACATGGGTTGGTAAAGAATATATCCAGCGCTATGCATCATGGAGCGGCGACAAACAGTTTAACGTACAGCTGAACTTCGACCGCACCTTTAACGATGTACACAAGGTTTCTGCTGCCCTCGTAACCGAGTGGTACGAAGGCGATGGTGCCGGCGTATATGGTGGCCGCGAGACCTTCCCCGTTTACCGTACCGACCAGTTCTGGGCTGCCAGCAGCGCACGCGCCAACACATGGGGTGGTGGTGATACCGACTGGCAGAGCGGTCGTATGTCTTACATCGGCCAGTTCAACTATACCTATGCCAACAAGTACATGGTCAACTTCTCATTCCGTGAGGACGGCTCCATGAACTTCGCTCCCGGCCAACGTTGGGGTTTCTTCCCCGCAGGTTCTGTGGGTTGGGTCATCTCTGAGGAGAACTTCTTCAACAAGGACTTCGTCGAGTTCCTCAAGGTGCGTGCCTCTGTGGGTCTCACCGGTAACGACTCTGTCGGCGGATGGCAGTGGCAGGAGAGCTACAATTCGGGTAGCTCTGCTTTCTTCGGCACCAGCCCGTCGAAAAACGTAGGTATCACCTACGGTAGCGTGGTGAACGACAAGCTGACTTGGGAGAAGGCACTGAGCTGGAACTTCGGTGTGGACGTGCACTTCCTCAAGCACTGGAGCGCATCTCTCGACTACTGGTACCGCAACTCATACGACATTCTGGGTAACCGCCAGACCACCTTGCCCTCTACTTTCTCGCTCTCTATGCCTGCCGAGAACTATGGTGAGATTCATGCACAGGGTTTCGACTTCACATTGGGCTACAACGGTCAGTCGGGAGACTTCTCTTACTTTGGCAAGCTGACCGCTTCTTACGGTTGGAACAAGACCATCAAGCAGGACTATGCCGAGAATGCACAGTGGATTGCTATCCCTGTGGGCAAGTCTCGCTCTTACATCACAGGTTACAAGTTCGACAAAATTATCCGTACACAGGAAGAGCTCGACCAGTTCAACGCCGAGCATCCCAACTACCGCCACAATGGTCTGAAACCGGAACTTGGTATGATGGTTTACGAAGACATCAGTGGCCCCAACGGTGAACCTGACGGCGAGATCAATGGCTGGGACCGTGTCATTCTCGAGGACAGCAATGATCCTGTCGTATTCGGTTTGAATATCGGTGGCAGCTGGAAGGGCTTCAGTATCGATGCCATGTTCTCCGGCCGTCTGGGTTACAAGCAGTGGGCTAACAGCTTGGCAAGCGGCGTAGAGTGGAACCGTATGTGGAGAGACTGGTATTACGACAGCTGGACTCCCGAGAACCCCAACGCCACGCTGCCCAAGCGTGTCTGCGTGAACAATGCGAATACCTACAATACTGGTTCTGAATTCTGGTTGAAAGATGCCAGCCACATGCGCCTGAAGTACCTCACATTGAGCTACAACCTGCCCAAGGGTACCGTATTCGACAAGGTATTTGAGAATGTGCGCCTGTATGCTACAGGTACTAACCTGTTTATCCTAAGTGGATTCAACAACAAGTATTACGATCCCGAAATCGGTAACGGTAACGCATTCCCCGTATTGAGATCAATCAGTTTTGGTGTAGATTTGAAATTTTAATTGAAAAGATTTATGAAACGTAATATATTTGCATTTTGTCTTTCCCTGATCCTCCTGTGCGGTTGCGACTTGGATTATACCAACACGGGAGCCATCAGTCCTGACAACGTATGGTCAGACAAGACCATGATCAATGCGTTCCTCACTGATATCTACGGCCGCATGATGCCGGGATGGTCTTATCCCCAGAACGGTACAGACGAGGCCATGAACGGTCCTGGAAGTTTGGGATCCTACGAGCGTGGCCAAATCAATATCGACAACTGTGGCCAGAACTTGTCCTATGCAAACATCGACCGTATCAACTTCTTCCTCGACCAGCTGGAAAGCGTGACCGTGCTCACCGACGAGGAGAAGCAGCAGCTCCGTGGCCAGGCCCTCTTCTGGCGTGCATGGGACTACTGGGGCAAGGTTTGGACCGTGGGTGGTGTGCCACTCATCCTCCACTTCCAGGATGTGACCAACATCGAGTCGCTCTTCGTGACCCGTGCCAAGACTTCTGAGTGCGTGGCCCAGATTATCGCTGACCTTGACGAGGCCATCGCCTCTCTGCCCGACAGTTGGAGCGGTTCCGACTATGGCCGTATCGACAAGGGTATTGCCATGGCTTACAAGGGCCGCGTGCTGCTGCAGTACGCCAGCCCCCTCTTCAACCGTAATAACGACCAAAGCCGGTGGCAGGCTGCCTACGATGCCAACAAGAAGGCCATCGAGTTCCTGAGCAGCCATGGTAAAGGTCTGTATCAGGGTGACTTCGCTGACATCTGGTACAAAGAGCAGAACTGCGAGGCCATTATGGTCAACCAGTATTATTATCCGGACCACAACTATGGCCAGAATGCCACTCGTCCCGAGCCACTGACCAAGGACGCCGCCAACAACGGCCAGCCAATATTCCCAATGATCATGGCCTTCCCGAAGGCTGACGGTACACCGCTGGAGCTGGACATTAACAAGTTGTCTGATGAGGCTTACAACGACCAGTTCATGACCGACTTCTATACCAACCGTGACCCGCGTTTCTATGCCACTATCTTCTGTCCGGGTACAGAGTATCCCTCAAAGGATATGCTTACCGATGGCAAGAAATACTGGAACACATGGAGAAAACTGGTTGACAGCAACGGCGAGGAATACATCGAAACAATGGTGAAGCAGGAACTTGACCGCGGTGTAGGTGCAGGTTATTGCGGCTACTTCAACCTCAAGGGTGTTGACAAGGACCTTACGATTGCCAGCATTTACGAGGCTGATGTAGACTGGATTGAAATCCGCTATGCAGAGGTACTGATGAACATGGCCGAGGCTGCTAACGAGATTGGCAAGACCAGTGAGGCTATCGATGTGCTGAAGCAGATTCGCCAGCGCGCCGGCATCAACAACACTACTGGCAACTACGGTATCACCGCCACTACCAAGGAGCAGGTTCGTGAGGCTATCTTCAACGAGCGCTTCATTGAGTTTGCCAACGAGGGCAAGCGATGGTCGGATATCCGCCGCTTGATGAAGTTCGACATGCTCAACAAGATCAAGTATCGTGCTACCCTCCGTCCGTTCCTCAAGGATAATGACAAGGTCAATGGTTTCGACTGGACCAAGGACATGTATGATCCTGAGGTTCGCAAGCTCTTCTACTTCGAGTATGTAGAGTGTGTAGACGGCGACACGCAGTACAGCTGGAATCTGGATCTGAACCACTGGTTCTATCCGCTGAGCAAGAACATGCTCGACCGCAACTCCAAGCTGGAGCAGAACAACGAGTGGGACGGTACTTTCGACCCCTTGCAGTAAGCACTATGTAAACTGAATGTGGCATGTGGTGGTTTGAGAAAACCGCCACATGTTTTTTTATGTCCATCCCTCACCGCCACCACCTGCCTGATGTCTTTCCTGTATCCCACTCGTAGGGAGATACCTTGGTGTGTACGTAGGCAGCAAGGCGTTCACTTGCAAGGTGCCCTCGCCCCGTGGGCGAATGGAGGTATGGGCACCATAGGAGACACCCGAAGTGTCTCCGGCCTCCACGAGGGGAGCCAATCTATGATTGGCGACGGGGGGCAAGGATAGGGTGAGGGCATACAACTGTCAAGCCAAGAAGGGTAGGGAGTTCAAAATAGGTATTGGTACCAAGACTGTTTTTTTTGTGCTGCTTCAACGTTTTCGTTTTCGTATGATGCTCGGCTTGCACTACCTTTTGATAAGTTAGGCTTTGCCTCGATACTACAAAATTCGAAAAAAAGTGTTTTTTCGTTTTGTATTATGCTCGGCTTGCACTACCTTTTGATAAGTTAGGCTTCGCCTCGATACTACAAAATTCGAAAAAAAGTGTTTTTTCGTTTTGTATTATGCTCGGCTTGCACTACCTTTGCAGCCAAAAGAAGAATAATGAGAAATCTTACAGATGTCGAACTGGCACAACTGCTTGATAAAGATATTTTCAGACAAATCAGTCGTGTGGCTGACGACCTTCGCGTGGAGTGCTACGTGGTGGGAGGCTATGTCCGCGACCTCTTTCTCGAACGACCGTCCAACGATATTGATGTTGTGGTGGTGGGGAGTGGCATACAGGTGGCTGAAGCGCTGAAACAACAGCTTGGGCGCAAGGCTCATCTCTCTGTTTTCCGTAATTTCGGCACCGCCCAGGTGAAGTGTGGCGGTATGGAAGTGGAGTTTGTGGGTGCCCGCAAGGAGAGTTATAGTCATGACAGCCGCAAGCCGCATGTGGAGGATGGTACGCTGGAAGACGACCAAAACCGTCGCGATTTTACCATCAATGCTTTGGCGATTTGTCTGAACGGTGACCGCTTCGGCGAACTTGTCGATCCCTTTGACGGACTTTACGACATGGAGGACAAGCTTATCCGTACGCCGCTCGATCCCGATATCACCTTCTCGGACGACCCTCTGCGCATGCTGCGCTGTGTGCGTTTCGCCACCCAATTAGGATTTTTCATCGACGATGAAACCTTCGATGCATTGGGCCGAAACGCGGAGCGCATCAAGATTATCAGTGGTGAGCGTATCATGGAGGAACTCAATAAGATTATCGCTGCCCCTACGCCCAGCCGTGGGTTTGTAGAATTGCATCGGTCGGGTCTTCTGCCGATTATTTTGCCCGAATTGGTGGCGCTCGACGTGGTGGAGACGCGCAACGGGAGGAAACATAAGAATAATTTTTACCACACACTGGAGGTGCTCGACAATGTAGCGCTCCATTCCGATAACCTTTGGCTGCGATGGGCGGCCCTGTTGCACGACATTGGTAAACCCAAGTCGAAGCGGTGGGACCCGCTGCAGGGCTGGACGTTTCATAACCACAACTTCCTCGGTGCCAAGATGGTACCGACCATCTTCCGCCGTCTCAAATTGCCAATGGACAACAAGATGAAGTACGTGCAAAAAATGGTGGATCTGCACATGCGTCCCATCGTGATTGCTGATCAGGAGGTGACAGACAGTGCCGTGCGTCGCCTGCTCAACGATGCTGGCGACGATATCGACGACTTGATGCAACTGTGCGAGGCGGATATCACCAGCAAGAACCAAGTGCGTAAGCAGCAGTTTCTCGACAATTTTGCTACCGTGCGTGTGAAGTTGCAGGATCTTAAGGAGCGCGACTACAAACGGTTGCTCCAACCCTGTATCGACGGCAACGAGATCATGGAGCTCTTCCATCTGCCGCCCAGTCGTGAGGTTGGCACGCTCAAACAGACACTCAAGGATGCGGTGCTTGACAACAAGGTTCCCAACGAGCGCGAACCGCTCATGCAGTTGCTCCTGCAGACGGCCCGAGAGATGGGAATCGTCGTCTCGTAAGCTTTCGTGATCCTTCCATTGATCCCCATTTATAGGCTCGGTCGCCTCACCATTTCAGGCCGTAGCCTATTTTTTTGTGTCCCAATGAGGGGGAAACGCATTTTGGTGAATCTGCAATTTTCAGATGGGATGATCCGAAAGTGGTCTTGTTGTTGGATAGGACTCCAATCGGTTTGCAAAAGGAGATTTGCCGTTGGCAAACCTACTGGGTAAGTATTGTTCCTATTATTTGGGTGAGTGAGTTACTTTCCGGTTGTTACTATCGTAGGCTTGGTAACTAGAATGTATGTTTTTCCTAAATGCTACAATTAACTCGCTAAACATGGCCTTTACGGTGTCTAAATGCCATGTTTAGCGAGCGGGGATGTGCTTTGTTGAATTTTGGGGAAATCTTGCGGTGGGCTAAAGTTCAAATTTGTAGCCCACGGTGAAGGTGAAGAAACTGTTTTTGGAGTCTGTCAGGTTGTGGATTTTGGTCAGTCCCCAATTGTATCGGGCATCTACCACCACGTTCATGTACTCGTAGGACAGGCCGAGGGGTATCGAGATGTCCATCTTCTTGTAGCCATCTTTCGACGTATCCTTGTAGGCGGTCGATGTCTCGTTATAGATACGCACCCCCGTCTCCGTGTCCTGCTTGAAGCCCCTTACGTCGTACTCTGTAGCGGCATGGGTGAGTACCCCCATCTGTATGCCGGCCTTGATGGCGAGGCCCGGTGCGGCATAGAGGTGAGCCATCAGCGGTACCTGTACATACTGCAGCGTGGTGTGGTTGTCGGTATAGTTGTCGTACAGCGCCTGTTTGTCCTCTCCGGGAGCCTGCACGAGCAGTTCGTAGTCATCGTATCGGTTGCCGAGCGAGGCGTAAAAGGCACCCAACGACAGTGCCAGGTTGTCGGCACACTGGTATTGGACATCGAGTCCCACTTGATACCCGGCTTGGCTCTTCGATTTGAGTATACCGTCGGTGTCTGCTATCCTGAGGTCATTGTTGGTGATGTTGGCGATGGTCACGCCCACTTTGGGCAACAGTGCCCATGTACCCGTCTTGGATTGTGCCATCATGCCGGCCGATACTGTCAGCAGGGCGATGGCTATCAAATACTGTTTCATTCGCATAGTCTCTACATTATTTATATGATAGTTGCAAAGTTAGTTCAAAAATTCGGTTAAGCGAAGCGAATACGAATAAATTCGCATTCGTGAGCGTGAGAATTTTATCCAGAAATCGATTGGGTAGGGGGAATGGGGAAATATTTACATTCTTTATCATTCTGCAGGGCGAACATTCAAAATTCCTACAGATTCGCGGCATACCTTTGCTGGCAGAATGATGAAGAAGAAGAGGATGACAAGATACACAGACTTCAGTCTTTGGCGGCGATGGGTGGCAGACCATATAGTCTATATCGTGGCGATTGTGGCGGTGGTACCACTGATGCTGTGGCGCGATTTTACCCCGGCCAACGAGCTGCGCTACCTGAGCATTGCCGATGAGGCGCTGGCGCGGCATGCGTTTTTCGCATTTACCAACCACGGTGTGGCTTATGCCGACAAACCGCCCCTCTATCTGTGGATCGTGATGGCTGGCAAGTGGCTGCTGGGGCACCACAGCATGGCATGGCTCAGGCTCTTGCCGGTTTTCAGTCTGTGGTTTGCGGCTGTCTATGTAGAGGGAGGTGCCGACTATCTGCACAATCTGCTCCTGCACCAAACTGTAGGACGTGCAGTCCACTCCTTTCACCACGCCGCACCGTGGTATTACTATCTTCTGGCTATCACTTACTCTCTGCTGCCTTGGACACCACTGTTTCTTGTGGCCATTGGTAGAATGATGGTGCGCCGCCATGCGGTGCCACGCGCTTCACCTTGCGCAGTACGTCCAAGCCCGTGCCGTCGGGCAGCATCAGGTCGAGCAGCACGCAGTCGTACTCATAGACCGCCACCCGGAGCATCGCCTCGTCGTAGGTGAAGGCCTGTTCGCACAGATAGTCTTCGTGCCGGAGAAAGCAGACGATGCTCTCCGACAGTTCTCTTTCATCTTCTACAATCAATAGTTTCATGATTCCACCTGTTGTTGGATACTTAGGGTGATGCAGCAACCGTCACCTCGCCGCAAAAGTAAGTCCAGATTTTGTAGAAAAACTGAATTTTCGCCATCCTGCTCTATAAAAAAAACGGGGAGCAAGGCGATATGTGCCAATGGTAAACACTGTGGTCTACGCACCCTATCGTCTTGCTCCCCGCCGTTATCTGTAAGTAGTGTTACTCCTTACCTGCACGCTTGCGCTCCAGATGGTCGAGCAGTATCTTGCGCATGCGCATATTCTTGGGTGTAACCTCTACATATTCATCGCCCTTGATATACTCCAGACACTCCTCCAGACTCATCTCGGTCTTGGGGATTACGCGTGCCTTCTCATCGCTTCCGCTTGCGCGCACATTGGTCAGCTGCTTGGCCTTGGTGACGTTGATGACCAAGTCGTTGTCGTGCACATGCTCACCCACAACCTGTCCGGCATACACCTCGTCGCCCGGATCGATGAAGAACTTGCCGCGGTCCTGCAACTTGTCGATAGAGTAGGCATAGGCTGTGCCCGTCTCCAGTGCAATCATCGAACCGTTGGTGCGGCGGACAATCTCGCCCTTGAACGGCTGGTAGTCCTTGAAGCGGTGCGCCATGATGGCCTCGCCCTGCGAAGCCGTGAGGACATTGGTGCGGAGGCCGATGATGCCTCGCGAGGGAATCTCGAACTGGATATTCACGCGGTCGCCCTCTGTGTCCATGCCCAGCAGGTCGCCCTTGCGGCGGGTCACCATGTCGATCATCTTGCTGGAGAAGTCCTGCGGCACGTTGATAGTCAGTTCTTCTATCGGTTCACATTTCACGCCGTCTATTTCCTTGTATATCACCTGCGGCTGGCCCACCTGAAGCTCATACCCCTCACGGCGCATGGTCTCGATGAGCACGCTCAGGTGCAGCACGCCTCGGCCGCTGACTATCCAGCGGTCGGTATAGCCCTCAAGCATGTCGACACGGAGCGCCAGATTCTTCTCCAGCTCTTTCTGCAGACGGTCGCCGATGTGGCGCGAAGTGCAGTATTTGCCCTCACGTCCGAAGAAGGGACTGTCGTTGATGGTGAAGAGCATGCTCATGGTGGGCTCGTCTATGGCGATGGGCGGCAGGGGCTCTGGATTCTCGAAGTCGGAGATGGTGTCTCCGATCTCGAAACGGTCCAGCCCGATCACCGCACAGATGTCACCAGACTCCACAGCCTCACTCGTCTTCTTGTGCCCCATGCCCTCAAAGGTGTGGAGCTCCTTGATACGGGTCTTTTCCTGACTGCCGTCGCGGTGACAGATGGTGACATTCATGCCTTCCTTCAGACTGCCGCGGTGGATGCGTCCCACGGCAATGCGCCCGGTATAGTTGCTATAATCGAGCGAGGTGATAAGCATCTGGGGCGAGCCCTCTATCTGGCGCGGAGCCGGAATCTTGTCTATAATCTCGTCGAGCAGATATTCGATGTTGTCGGTCGGCGTCTTCCAGTCCTCACCCATCCAGCCGTTCTTGGCCGAACCGTAGACCACGGGGAAGTCCAACTGGTCCTCGGTGGCATTGAGGTCGCACATCAGGTCAAACACCATCTCATAGACTTGTTCCGGGCGACAGTTGGGCTTGTCTACCTTGTTCACCACAACGATAGGCTTCAGTCCGAGCTGCAACGCCTTCTGCAAGACAAATCGTGTCTGCGGCATCGGTCCCTCAAAGGCATCGACGAGCAGCAGACAGCCGTCGGCCATGTTGAGCACGCGCTCCACTTCGCCACCGAAGTCGGAGTGGCCGGGTGTGTCGAGAATGTTAATCTTAACTCCTTTCCAGTTGATGGAAACGTTTTTGGAAAGTATCGTGATTCCCCGCTCGCGCTCCAGATCGTTGGCGTCGAGCACTTCGCCACTGTTATCCTGTCCTTCACGGAAGAGTTTGCCGGCGAGCATCATCTTGTCTACCAGTGTGGTCTTGCCGTGGTCCACATGTGCGATAACCGCAATGTTCCTAATGTCTTGCATCTGTGATATCTATATAGTTTTTGCGGTGCAAAGTTACACAAATTCCATGTAACAAACGAAGAAATGAAAAGGAAATGGCGTTGAGACATAGATTATTCACGCCCGAGTGTCGCCCCCGTCATGCTTCTTGCTGTGGCCAAAAAGGGCATTTGTACACCGTACACCAATTGCCGTTCGACCGTATGGCAGTTGCGATACGCCCGTATGGCAATTGCGATACGGGCGTACGGCAACTGCTGGACGGTGAGTAACCGTCACCTTTTCTTAATTCATAATTCACTATTCACAATTATGAATTATGAATTCTTGGTTATGAATTAAAAGTCTTAGCTTCTGCTTACTTGCAGTCCCTTGTCGCTCAGCGACATGTCCACGAAGCGGGCATTGGGGTTGAGCCGGTTATGCGTCAGGATATGCTTGATGCGGACGGCAGCCTCCGGGTCTTTGGCTATCATGTAGAGATAGCCGCCACCGCCCGCACCGGGCAGTTTGTAGCCGAGACAGAGGTCGTCGATGAGCTGGGTGAGGTGCTGCACCTCTTGGGGGTTGGTGCCACTGTCGAGCAGCTGGTTTTGTGCCCATGTGCGGCGTACCAGCGTACCCATCTCGGTGAAGTTCTCGCGCTGTATGGCTTCAAACATATCCATCGTGTGGCCCTTCATCTCCCGGAGCAGTGCCAGTTCGTCATGATGATTGAGGAACATGCGTCTGACAATCTCGGCAAGGATGGTCTTGGCCGTGCGGGTGATGCCCGTATAATATAATAGGTGGCAGGCCCGGTACTCGGGTTGCGTGAAGAGCGATGTAGGGAGCCACCGCACGATAGGATTCTGGTCGAATCCCTTTTCGGTCTGTAGCAGTTTTACGCCCTGTAGCAGTCCGCCCAGTTGGTCTTGCCATCCACCTCCGGTGGTGAGCAACTGTTCGAGCACCAGTGTGCGTCGGCCTATCTCGCTCTTGTCCCACATCAGTCCGCAAAAGTCGCTCAGCGCTCCCAGTACAGTCGAGGCCAACAGACTGCTGGTGCCTAAGCCCGAACCGGCAGGGATGGCAGAGAGCAGGGTGACCTCGATGCCACAGCCGAAATCGCGCAACTGCGCCTCTAACGACGCATAATGGTTCTTGGAGAAGCGAGGGAGGAAACCGGCCAACGCCAGTGCTGCCTTGGGGATGGAGAATGGACTGCCCACGTGGTGGAAGTCGGCCAGCTCGTCGTAGGTGCTGATGGTCTCGGCCGCTCCGAGGTCTATGCTCCTGAGGATAATGTGCGGCTCGCTGCAAGGCTTGACATAGGTCTGTAGAGGTGGCTGGCCGTTGAGCTCGATGGCCAGGTTGATGACGCTGCCGCCCTCCATCAGGCAGAAGGGTGGGGTGTCTGTCCAACCGCCGGCGATGTCGATGCGCACCGGACTGCGCCCCCATACTATCTGGTCATTGTAGACCGACATGCGGGGAGACTGCTTGGTGGCGAGGGCCGACTCGGTGATGCCTTGCCGGAGCAGACCGAAGGCTTGCTGTTCGTAGGCTTCGCCGTCATTGCCACGCAGTTTGGCCAGTTCGGCACGGAACATGGCATCGTGGATGCGGGTCATCAGCTGGGCCGATTCCGGCAACGGTGAGGGCTCGGCGATGTGATGGGCCGCAAACTCGTGTGCCGCGTCGTCGAGGTCTGTCTGATAGAACACGCTGTGTGCATAGTTGCGAGCCAGGAAAGGCCAGTTCTTGGCCCGGTTTTCGCGCCGCTGGGCAGTGAGCCGGATCAGATTGGCCTGTGCCGATATCTCATCTGCACTCATCTTGCGGGCCTCGCGCCATAGCAGCCAACCGCCTTGCAGGTCGGGTTCGCCGAGCATCCAGCGCAGTACGATGCCCGCATCGTGGGCATTGTCTACCACGGGGAAGATACGGGCCGATTGTAGGTCGTCATTTCCCACAATGTCGGCAACGGGAATGTCGCGCACGGCCGCCCAATCGGCAAAAGGATGCCCCAGATACAGCGTGGAGGGGTCGGCAAGGGCACCACGGAAGAGATCGTTGTAGCCATACGGGCGCACCACGTATTGGCTTTCGCCAATGGGCACCATGTCCACAGACTGGCCGGGTGCCAAGGAGATGTGCCAGGCGTTTTCGGGCACGCCGGTGATGATGTGCTCGTGGGCTATCTGCCAGTGCTCGCTCACACAGCTGTTCTCGATCCACAGGTTCTGGTTGTGCTCCTGTATCTTGATCCATATCTCCGAGTTTTGCACAAACATCGATGGATGAGGCTTGAGCGAGTGGTGCATAATCTCGCGCTGGTCGTTGACCAGATTCTGGATAGCCAAGGTGGAAGAGACAATCTCGTGCGAGGTGCCGAAGTGGTAAAACTCGCCGCCCGGCAGGGGCAGGATGGCTACGCGGAGGTCGCGTACCTCGGGGTCGTCTATCATTGGATGGGTGCCGAGACAGCATCCGAACTGTCCGTACAGGTCGTAGTTGGTGATGGCTCCGTGGTCGGTAGACCGCTCCATGAGCACCTTGATGGCGCGGTCTGACAGCAGCCACACGCCTATGTCGGTGAGATAGAAATGCTCTTTCTGTAATTGGCCCAGTGTCTGCATCGACGGTTTCTGCAACATGCACTTCAGTTCGGAGGGAGACTGATGTGAGGACACGAAGACACCATGATCCTTGGCGATTTCGGGACCGAGCCATAATCCGTAACATACTACATCTGCATCGGGGATGGGTTGCAGCGCCTCTGTGCTACGGATATACACGTCGCCACTCACGATCATGGTACGCAGGGTGTCGGGTGCCTGCTCCATGATGCGCTGATAGAGGGGAATCTGTATGGACAGCAGGTCTTGCGAGAGCCGTTGGCCTCGCTCCCAGCGAAAGACGGGGATGGGAGTGAGTACTTTGCCCGAGGGGGCATAGGCCGGCAGTCGGCGACTCTGGCCTCCGGCGTGCAAGAGCAATCGCTTGTCGGCGGCAAGCCACTCGTCGAAGGAGCGTCCGTTGCCTTCGGCTTCGTAACAGGCGTTCAGCAGCCAAGCCGACCCGCCGCCCGATCCGAGCTTGCGGCCTACGGGGTCGTTGGTGCAAAACCATTCGTTGGTGGAATAACCGGTTATCTCGTGAAAACAGCCCACAAGATTGGGCGGCAGTGACAATAGTTTTTTCATTGGGGAGGTATGGATGTTTTTGTTGTTTTCTTTTATTGCAATAATAAGTCTTTTGTGGGGTCAACCCCAAACTCTTCAAGAAGCCGTTCGTATTCTTCTTTGAAAGAGACTAGGTGATGATGGCTTTTTTTGGTTCCTAATATATTCAATAACCCTGTTGCGCTCTTTGAAAGAATAGGTGAATACAGCATAGCCGTTGCCCCATCCGTCGAACAAAGGAAACCATTCAGGATGCTCTTTTATCCATTTGGAAGTTTCTTGTTTGATAATACGGACAAACTGGCTGACAGCGATTGTGGGGTGGATTTCGACACACATGTGAAGATGGTCGGGCATGGAGTTGATGCGGTATATATAGCATTGTTTTTCCTTGGCCATACCTACAATATATGCGTACAAATTGCGCTCGTAGCTTTCCGAGATGGTGTTTCGGCTGTTTTTGGTCCTCCAAACAATATGATATGTAAGACAAATGTGGCTCATACTTATTTTAGGATGATGGCTATGAATTATGCTCGATAGTTCCTGTTATGTGCATGTACAGCCTTACAGGCTATTGGAATGTGAGTGTCGCTTAATCCGGGGGCGTTGCCTCCGGTTACTCAGGGCATAGCCTTTCAGGCTTATGCTATGCATGGCGCTTCTTCATACGGCTGTCCCTAACAAGTATGGCTTCCCCTTGGGCTGTATGCGGTAGTTCCTGCTATATCGGTATTGTAAGGTGAGGCAAATGCTGCTACATAAGCCTGAAAGGCTTTACTTACAGTAGCCGGGGGCGAAGCCCTCGGTGTAGAATCACTACCAAATTTTAGCCTGGAAGGCTGTACTTTCCTTACTTTACAGCCTGCTTCTTCCTCCACGACACATATATGCCGAGGAGGATGATGAGCAGCAGGATGGCGTAGGCGATATACGCCACGGTCTCGGTGGTCTTGACACTCTTCGGGAAGAAGCTCAGCACCACTTTGTGGCTACCCGGCGCGATGTGGATGGCGCGTAAGATGTAGTTGACCCTGCCCACCTCGACAGGTTGGCCGTCGATGGTGGCAGTCCAACCTGGATAGTAGACCTCGGAGAAGACCAATACGCCTCCCTTGTCGCTCTCTACATCGTACGATAGTTGGTTGGGTTCATAGGCGGTGAGCTTCACCACCGAGTTGCCGCTCTGTATGGCAGCGTCGCCCAGTGCGTTCTTGAACTTGGCATCGGCCACGGCTTCGTGCCGCAAGTCGATTCGTCCCACGCGGTCCAGCTCCTCATTGGCATTGGCAGCATACGTGAGGCGGTCCACGAACCATGCGTTGCCGTAGGCATACGGATTGAGCAGCGGTACGGTCTGGTTGTCCTGCAGCGGTACGATGATGTACTTGGTATTGAGCATGTTGAGCACAGGATATATGGAGTCGCCGTTGATTTTGGTCATGTCGCCGGCAGCATTGCTTACTGCAGGGAGAATCTTTGACATCTGTGGACTAATGTAAGCCTCTATCATTTCCTGGTAGCGGCGCAACTTGGCTGCGTGGTAACCTCCAATGCTCTTGTGGTAATAAGAAGTCTCGTTCTCGTTGAAAGTGTTGGTGGCAAGATTGAGGACTCTGTAGTCCAGACTCTTGTCCTGCAATATCTGTTGGTCGGTGGCCGTCATGGGCTGGGGTGCTTCGCGGATGCTCTTCTCCACGAACATGTCATCGTTGAGGTACCTCTTGTTCACCGTCCACATGTCTGTCAGGCAGAGGAGGGCGATGGCACCCACCATGTATTCAGTCTTCAGTTTCTGAGCCTTGTACAGCAACAGGCAGAAGGCTCCCACGAGGATAATCCAGAACGAGCGCCAGCAGTCGGCCGAGAATACGGCTTGCCTCATCTCGGTGAGGTTGCTGATGATGGCTCCCTGGTACTCTGCAGGCAACTGCCTGAGAGCGGCGACCTCGGACGCCGACACAAAAGTGGAGAAGAAGACTGACGGCATGAGTGCAAACAGCAGGCAGAAGCCGGCCGTGAGACCGAAACTTACATACACCCACTTGATTTTGGCTGTCAGCAGTTGCGGCTCATCCACGATGCGCTTGAGGGCCATCATGGCCAGCAGCGGGATGGTAAACTCTGCAATGACCAATATCGAGGCCACGGTACGGAACTTGGCATAGAGGGGGATATAGTCCAAGAAGAAGTCGGTGAACGGCATGAAGTTGCGCCCCCACGACAGCAATATGGAGAGGATAGTGGCTGCCAGCAATGCCCACTTCATCGGCCCTTTCACGATGAACAGTCCGAGGATGAAAAGCATCATGACAAACGCGCCTACATATACTGGGCCGCTGGTGCCGGGCTGGTCTCCCCAGTATTGTCCGAGCTGTTGGTAAACCGGTATGAACTCCGGATTGGCTTTTTCCATTGCTGTCTCGTTGGCAGCCAGCGACACAGAGGCTCCTCCTTTGGCATTGGGGATGAGCAGTGTCCATGTCTCGTCGATGCCGTAGCTCCATTGCGTGATGTAGTCGCGGTCCAGACCGCTGCTGGTCTGGTTGGCAGCATTCTTCTTGACCAGTTCGCTCTTGCCGCGCATACTTTCCTGGCCGTATTGCCAAGTGTGGTACAGGTTGCTCAGGTTGATGCATACGCCAATGGCCGCACCTGCCGCGCACACAGCTGTGGCCTTGGCGAAGCGGGCAAGCTCCCGGCGGCGTATCGCCTCTACTAAGAAAGCGATCACCATCAGCAGGATGATGAAGAGATAGTAATAGGTCATCTGGATGTGGTTGGCTTTCACCTCAAAAGCTGTGAAAACCGCTGTGAGGATAAGTCCCCAGAGCCACTTGCCGCGGTAGGCCATCACCACACCCGCAATCATGGGTGGCAGATAGGCCAGTGCCATGACTTTCCAGATATGTCCGGCAGCAATGATGATAAAGAAATACGAGGAGAACGCCCACAAGATGGACCCCAAGGCAGCCAGCGACTTGCGGAAATCGAACGCCCGCAGCAGAATATAGAATCCCAACAGGTAGGCAAAGACGTACCATACATTTTCGGGCAGCCATAGGTGGTAGGCATCCATCACCTTGGACAGACTGTTGGTACTGGTGTACGAGGGGGCAGTCTGGTACGTGGGCATGCCGCCGAATGTGGCATTGGTCCATCGGCTCATCTGGCCCGTCCGGGCATGGTATTCGGTCTGCTCTTGGCCTGCTCCTCTTCCGGCAGAGGAATCATGCCTATAAAGGATGCGCCCCTCGAGGTCGGCAGGCATGAAATAGGCAAAAGAGATTACCACAAACAACACAATGGCCGCCGCGTCGGCCCAGTATTTCTTTAGTATTTCCATCGGTAAGTCATTAATTTTATGCAAAGATAGTGCAATTCGGGCGCAATTAAAAGGAAAAACAGAAGTTTTTTATCAAGGGATGAAGAAATAGCGGACACATCGCGTTGTGCTAAACGATACAAATAGAATCCTAATCATGGCATTTAGGTCAGCTAAACGTGACGTTTACGTAGGATAACTGCCATCTTTAGGGGTTAAAATAGATTTTGTATAAATAAGTGTGGTGTTGTGTTTCACGACCACCGAGGATAGGCTTGTATAGCTTGTAACGAACGTGGTTAGCCCCCACGTTGCCAATGTTTCACTATGGGTTTGATATGTGTCTCCAAATGGCGTAATACGTTGTCTTGTAACGGCTTTTACAATTGTGCTATTTGTTTTTATGAGGAT
>SFKY01000073.1 GCA_004554665.1 Bacteroidales bacterium | reverse complement strand
GATGCCATGATGGAAAAATATACACTGAAAGCAGATAAGAAACGGCAATATCACCGCAAGTCAACCATGTCAAAGGCAGAAATTATGGTAATCATGATATTGTTTGAATTCATCGAACTCACGTTAAATTATGAAACGAAGTTCGGCGAAGCCAATTATGAATTATGAATAATGAATTGTGAATTATGAATTATATTTCGTAACTTTGCAGCCATGAACAAGAATATCACCGATTATGAGATTATGGCACCCGTCGGTTCGCGGGAAAGCCTCACAGCTGCCATTCAGGCTGGTGCCGACTCGGTCTATTTCGGCATCGGACAACTGAATATGCGGTCGCACTCGGCCAATCACTTTACGATAGACGACCTGAGAGACATCGCCGCCACCTGCAATGAGCATGGCATCAAGACCTATCTGACGGTAAACACCATCATCTACGACGAGGATATGGACACCATGCACCAGATAGTGGATGCTGCTTGTGAGGCGGGCATCAGTGCTGTCATCGCTTCTGACGTGGCCGTGATGAACTACTGCCGCGCCAAGGGCGTGGAGGTGCACCTGTCTACCCAGCTCAACATCTCAAACGTCGAGGCGCTGAAATTCTATGCCCAGTTTGCCGATGTGGTGGTGCTCGCCCGCGAGCTCAACATGGATCAGGTGGCTGCCATCCATGCGCAGATTGAGGCGCAAGACATCCGTGGCCCCAAGGGAGAACTCATCCGCATCGAGATGTTTTGCCACGGCGCGCTCTGCATGGCCGTTTCGGGCAAATGCTACATGAGTCTGCATGCCGCCAACCGCTCTGCCAACCGCGGAGAGTGCATCCAGATATGCCGTAGGTCCTATACCGCCACCGACAACGAGACCGGCTACCAGCTCGACATAGACAACAAGTATATCATGAGCCCCAAGGACCTGAAGACCATCCGCTTCATCGACCGCATGATGGCCAGTGGCGTGCGCGTGTTTAAGATAGAGGGACGCGCACGTGGCCCCGAGTATGTACACACAGTGGTCAGCTGCTACAAAGAGGCCATACGCAGCGTGGTGGACGGCACCTGCACCGAGGAGAAGAAAGATGAGTGGGACAAACGGCTCGCCACCGTCTTCAACCGCGGTTTCTGGGACGGCTATTACCAAGGACAGACCATGGGAGAGTGGAACAAGCACTACGGCTCTGTGGCCACGGAGCGCAAGGTGCTGGTGGGCAAGGTGATGAAGTACTTCTCCAAACTGAGCGTTGCCGAGATTGCCGTAGAGGCAAGCACATTCGGCAAGGGCGACAAACTGCTCATCACGGGTCCTACGACAGGGGTAATGTACTTAGATGCCGACGAGATACGCTACGAACTGTCTCCGGTGGAGAAGGCAGAGCAGGGATGGCGTGTATCCATACCCGTGAGCGGCAAGGTGCGCCCCTCTGACAAGATTTTTAAACTGGTTAAGGCTAACGATATTAAAGAACTGTTACAAAAATGACAATCAACCAACTGCAAGATGCCGTCATCGAAGAGTTTTCGGATATAGACGACTGGATGGACAAGTACCAGATGCTCATCGATCTGGGCAACGAACTGGACACGCTTGACGAACAGTACAAGAACAACCAGAATCTGATAGACGGTTGCCAAAGCCGCGTGTGGATCCAATGCGACTACAAAGACGGGAAACTCTATTTCACGGCCGACAGCGATGCCCTCATTGTCAAGGGTATCATCGCCCTGCTCATACAGGTCATCAGCGGGCATACGCCGACCGAGATTCTCGATGCAGAACTTTACTTTATCGACCGCATCGGACTCAAAGACCATCTGTCTCCCACCCGCAGCAACGGATTGCTGGCCATGATCAAGCAGATTAGGGCCTACGCGCTGGCCTACAAGGCCAAAGAGAGCCTGTAAACGCCCATGAAGCGACTCATCCTCATACTCTTGACGGTGGCCTGCATGTTTCCTGCACAGGGCCAAGAGGCCGACAGCCTGGCCGGTACGTACATCAACCAGGGCGAATGGTTTGCCCTACGCGACTGCTACGAGACCGACAGCAACCGCATGTCGCCCTTTATCAGGCTCTTTGCACAGACCATGCTGCACCAGACCTTCAACCGCCCGTACGAGGCTAACCGCTGCATCGTCAGGCTGCTCCGCGAGCATCAGCAGACGATGGGGTTTGGCAATATCTATGCCATGCTGGGGATGCTGGCCGAAAACTATGCCAAAAGCGGCGAGACCAACAGAGCTGCCGAGACGCTTGCCAACTTTATCAGACAGATAGAGGGAAAGGTAGAGGACAAGATTACAGAGGATATAAGGGAACGGGAGCGCATCTATCGACAACTATCGGCTTACCGCCTCTACCTGCGCAACGACCAAGCACACTACCGCGTGCCTTTCAGGTTTGATGAGGTAGGCGACTCAGGGCAGGTGCTCATGCAGATGCCCGGTAGGCTCAACGACAAGACCGGTCTCTTCTGTTTCGACACAGGTGCCAGCTACAATGTGGCCACACCCGAGGCTGCCAAGCGCTATCGCATGCGCATCATAGGCAGCGGTATGAAAAGCGAGGGGACACGTAAGATGGAGGGACAGTTAGCCATTGCCGACTCGCTGCGCATAGGCAACCTGACCCTACACCACGTGCCGTTTACCATTCTCGACCTGCAGCAGGGCAACGAGCGCGCCGCCCACGTCTTGGGGTCGCTCTCGCTCATCATCGGGCAACCGCTGCTCACCCAGTTTGCCCGCTACACCATCGATTTCGACCACCATGTCATCGATTTCTATACCCATTCTCCGCGTAACCATCGCAAGAGCAACCTGTGTATCAGAGGTTCGCTCAAGATAGCCGTGACCAAGGACGGGCGGACTTTCGGCATGACGCTCGACAGCGGTGCCACCACCAGTCTTTTAGGCACCTACTACTACCAGCAATACAGTGCCGAAGTGGCCAAAGAGGGACAGTGGGACATCATAGGCGGCTCAGGATTTGGCGGCGTGGTGTACGAGAGTGTGTTTAAGATGCCTCGGGTGGCACTATCGGTCGGCGACACGCCGTTTACCATGTACCAGTTGCCTGTGGTGGCCCTCTCAGCCCATCCCAACACGCTATCCGATGGATTCGGAAGACTGGGTCTCGACTTCTTCAGGTTATGGAAACGAATCACCATCGACCATACCAATATGACCATCGACTTGCAATAGATACCATACACAATACTCCAGCCATGACAATGAGAAAACTACGCACCATAGAGATGCAACGACTCTCGGTAGAAGAGTTCAAACAGTCGGAGAAACTGCCGCTCATCGTGGTGCTCGACAACGTCCGCTCGCTCTACAATGTAGGTTCGGTGTTCAGAAGTGCCGACGCCTTCCGCATCCAGGCCATCTGCCTGTGCGGCATCACGGCCTGTCCTCCCAACGCAGAGATACACAAGACAGCACTGGGGGCTGAAGATAGTGTGGAATGGCGCTACTTCGACGATGCGGAGCAGGCTGTGGAGACCCTGCATGGCGAAGGCTGCTACGTCTATGCCATCGAGCAGGTGGAAGGTTCTACCAAACTGCAGAACCTGCAACTCCAGCCCTCTTCGGCAACGCAAAAGTCTTACGCCGTGGTCTTCGGCAACGAGGTGAAAGGTGTACAGCAGCGTGTGGTGGACCGCTGCGACGGATGCTTGGAGATACCCCAGTTTGGCACCAAGCACTCTCTCAATGTCAGCGTCACGGCAGGCATCGTCATCTGGGAGTTTGCCCGCCGGTTGCTTCTCACACCTCTCCTCCATAATCGATTCTAATATACGATTGGAGAGGCTGGCTGACCTACAGATACTCGCTGAAATCGGTAAGACGCATGTCCCCCTTCTTCATCAACGTATCGTGCATGGCAAAGGCTGCCGTCATCGACTGCGGTTCATGGCCCTTGTCGGCGATCCGCAGATACTCACGCAAGAGTGGCTTGTACTCGGGATGCGCACAGTTTTCGATGATTTCCTCGGCACGGCGGCGCGGACCCTTGCCACGGAGGTCGGCCACACCCTGTTCGGTCACGATGACATCTACATCGTGCTCCGTGGAGTCCACATGGGTACACATAGGCACGATGGCACTGATCTTTCCGCCCTTGGCAATGGAGGGTGTAGTGAAGACACTGATGTATCCGTTGCGCTCGTAGTCGCAACTGCCTCCGATACCGTTCATCAGCTTCGAGCCACAGATATGGCTTGAATTCTCATTACCATAGATATCACATTCGATGGCTGTATTGAGCGCGATGACTCCCAAGCGGCGGATGACCTCGGGACTGTTGGCTATCTCGCTCTGGCGTATGGTAAGGTGCTGGGAGAAGTAGTCCATGTTGTCATAGACCTGCTTCAGACACTCGTTGGTCACGGTCATAGCGGTGGCCGAAGCATCGATGATCTTGCCTTCGAGCATCCAGTGGATGGCGGCATCCTGCACCACCTCCGAGTAGACATTGAAGCGCGGGATATTGGCATTGCCACCCAGCGCAGCCAGCACGGCATTGCCCGTAGCACCCACACCGCTCTGGATAGGCAGGAACTGGGGCGGGATGTGTCCCTTCTTCATGTCTGCAACGAGAAATTCGGCTACATGATGGCCCATTGCAGCAGTAAATTCGTCAACCGCCTTAAAGGCACGTGCCTCCTCCGGGATGTTGCTCTCTATCACTCCCACTATCTTACTGGGATCTATGGCTACATAGTCCTTGCCCACACGGTGGTAGGGAGTGAGCACGGGAATGGGTTTTCGGTTCCAACCATTGTCCTCGGGCTCGTAGGTATCGTGCAGGAAACGCGAATTAGGATTGTGGAAACGGTTGTGCTCCAAGATGACGCGCTTGGCCAGGCGGGCAATGGTGGTGACGATGCCGCCAGCCGAGGTAAGATAGGCTCTACATTCGCCATCCTTCACCTCGTAGTCCGACACCTCTATCACAGCCCAGTCCATCGTACCGTAGAATCCGTGCCGCAACCGCTCGGCCATGTGACCGAGGTGCATGTCCTCATAGTCAATCTCCTCCAGATTGACATGCTTGCGAAAGTCCTCATTGGTGGAAAAAGGTGCCCTAAACTTGATGGCATGCGCTGCAGCCATATCGCCCTCTACACTCTGGCACGATGATGCGCCGGTAAAGATACCCACGGCAAAGGGTTTTCCTGCTTCGTGCTCACGTATGGCACGCTTAGAGAGTTCTCTGAAGATAGCTTTCGGGTTGGCATTGGGCGTGAACCCCGAAAGCGCCATATTGTCTCCGTCTTTGATCAAGGCCGCAGCCTCGGCAGCCGTTAAAATTGTAAAAGCCATAGTTGTATAGATTTGTCGGCAAAGGTAACAATAATTATATAATCTTAGAATTTAAATCCCATTTTTTTCGTCTCTATCACCCTAAAAAGTTGGAGGACAAGCCATCTATGAATTAAATAATAAAAAAAAACAAGGCTTTCCACTACCCAATACGGCAGGTGGGTTGTCATAGCTATATAAGATAAACGCAACGGGCGACGCCCTAAAAACCTATTTATACGCATGATTAAGATAAGCAAGCATCTCTTGGCCCTGATGGCCATCCTGCTCTGTCCGGCCATGCTATCGGCTGAGACTGGAAAAGGCAAACAAATTGTAGACTATGTGAACCCGATGGTGGGCGCATCGACCTCGACAAAGGCAGGAAGAAGCGCGCACGGACTGGGCAAGACTTTTCCCGGTACCGCCACTCCTTTCGGACTGGTGCAGCTGAGTCCCGACACCAAGACAGGAGGCGACAACGGCCCTGGCTATTCGTGGCAGCATACCACCATAGAGGGCTTCAGCTTCGTGCACATGAGCGGCATTGGATGGTACGGAGACTTCGGCAACTTCTTGGTAACACCTACCGTGGGCAAGCTTCATCCCTTTGTAGGCGACGAGAAGCATCCCGAGACGGGCTACAGGTCTGCTTTCTCACACGAGACCGAGGTGGCCAGGGCCGGATATTATGCCGTGACACTCGACGATTATAAAATCAGGGTAGAACTCACGTCGGCCAGACGTGCAGGCATGATACGTATGACCTATCCGGAGAGCGATTCGGCACGTATCAGTATCGATCTGGCACGCCGCATCGGCGGATCGTCTACCGAACAGTATGTGAAAGTGGTAGACGACACGACCATCGAGGGATGGATGCGCTGTACCGACAAAGACGGAGGTTGGGGCAACGGCGACGGACATGCCAACTATACCGTCTACTTTTACTGCCAGTTCAGCAAACCTTTGAAACACTACGGCATATGGAACGCACAGCTCCCTGAAGGCATGAACGGTGTGAAACTGCAGACCCTCTACGACCCCAACTACCAGCAAGCAGTGAAAGACGCCGACATCCACATGGGCTGTCGTGAGATGCAGGGCCGCCATCTGGGCTTTTTCACCGAATTTGCCACGACAGAGGGCGAGCAGGTGTTGCTCAAGGCCGGCATATCATTTGTAAGTATCGAGGGTGCCCGCAAGAATCTGGAGAGCGACATCAACCATTGGAGCTTCGAATCGGTGTATGCAGACAACCGCGAAGCATGGCAGCGGGCGCTGGGCTGCATGGAGGTGGAAGGAAACGACCACGACAAGACTGTATTCTATACCGCGCTGTACCACACGATGATCGATCCGCGCGACGTAGCCGACGTGACGGGCGAATACGTAGGTGGAGACGGTAAGGTACACCGCAATACGGACTACGTGTACCGCTCCATCTTCAGTGGATGGGATGTTTTCCGCAGCCAGTTCCCACTCCAGACTATCATCAATCCAAGGATGGTGAACGACGAAATCAACTCTCTCATCAGCTTGGCTGAAACAAGTGGCCGCAAGTATTTCCCCCGATGGGAAATCATGAACTCATACTCGGGCTGTATGTTAGGCAACCCAGCCGTATCTGTACTGGCCGACGCTTACCATAAGGGCATCCGCAATTGGGATGTGGACAAAGGCTATGAGTATTGCCGCAACAGCGTAGAGAATACTGGCAATGACCGTCGTCTGGGCTATACCCCGATGGATATCTCTCGCACTTTGGAATACGCTTACAGCGACTGGTGTGTGGCAAGTCTCGCCCAGGCGCTTGGAGATAAGCAAAACCATGCCAAGTACATGCAGTACGCTGCCGATTATAAGCATATCTGGGACGACAGCGTGAAATGGTTCCGCGGTCGGGGCAATGACGGACGATTTGGCCGCTGGCTCGGCGAGAAAGCACAAGACCACTACTGTACAGAATCCAATCCGCTGCAGCAAGGATGGTTTGTACCACACGACATGTATGGATTCATCCGCCTACTGGGCAAGGATGCCTTCGCCGACAAGCTCACTGCATTTTTCGACAACTCATCGGAAGACTTCCTGTGGAACGATTTCTACAACCATCCCAACGAACCGGTACACCATGTGCCCTTCCTTTTCCCCTATGTGGGCAAGGCTTGGCTCACACAGTACTGGACACGACAGATATGCAGCAAGGCTTACGGCACCGACGTGATGGGACTGTGCGGCAATGAGGATGTAGGGCAGATGAGTGCGTGGTATGTACTGGCCGCATCGGGCTTCCATCCCATCTGTCCGGGCGACAATGTATATCTGCTCACATCGCCTGTCTTCGACCAGGTCACCCTCCGTTTGGACAACGACTACTACCAGGGCCACACTTTTGTCATCAAGGCCATCAACAATTCTGCCGAGAATGTCTATATACAGTCTGCCAAGCTCAATGGCAAGCCGCTGAACCGCGCATGGATTACCCATAGCGAGATAGTGGGCGGCGGAGAACTCACACTGGTCATGGGTCCACAGCCCAACCGAAAATTCGGCAAACGCAACCTGCCGCCGTCGGGTAGGATAGTAACACTTGCCAAATAGCAAATAATAACGACTATAAAGCTAAACGTGGCATTTACGGTGGCTAAACATGGCATTTGGCCACCGTAAATGCCACGTTTAGCTTTATCATCTGTATCAACCATGCGTGGCGATGCCACGCCCTCAATGATTTTAAATAGATTTTTTATGCCATCTGCCTGTTATATCGAAAAAAATATCTAATTTTGCACCTATTAAATATAAGGTAAATGGAACAGACACTTTTGATTTATAACACGCTGACCCGCAAGAAGGAAGCGTTCAAGCCATTGCACGCGCCCACCGTGGGCATGTATGTCTGCGGCCCGACAGTCTATGGCGACCCACATCTTGGCCATGCCCGCCCCGCGATAACGTTCGATATCCTCTTCCGCTATCTGAAGCATTTAGGATACAAGGTCCGGTATGTACGCAACATCACCGACGTAGGCCATCTGGAGCACGATGCCGATGAGGGCGATGACAAGATAGCCAAGAAAGCCCGGCTGGAGCAGTTGGAGCCCATGGAGATTGCCCAACACTACACCAACCGGTACCATAAGGCGATGGAGGCACTCAATGTGCTGCCCCCGTCGATAGAACCGCATGCCACAGGACACATTATAGAGCAGGAACAGCTGGTACAGGAAATACTCGACAACGGTTATGCCTATATCAGCAACGGGTCGGTGTACTTTGATGTAGAGAAATACAACAAGGACCATAAGTACGGCATCCTCTCCGGACGCAACCTGGAGGATGTCATTAACCATTCACGCGATCTGGCAGGTACAGAGGAGAAACACAACCAGGTGGACTTCGCTCTCTGGAAGAAGGCACAGCCCGAGCACATCATGCGCTGGCCCAGTCCGTGGAGCGATGGTTTCCCCGGCTGGCACTGTGAGTGTACGGCGATGGGCCGCAAGTATCTTGGCAACCACTTCGACATACACGGAGGCGGTATGGACTTGGTTTTCCCGCACCATGAATGTGAAATCGCACAAGCAGTGGCCAGCCAAGGCGACCCGATGGTACGCTACTGGATGCACAACAACATGATTACCATCAACGGGCAGAAGATGGGCAAGTCGCTGGGAAACTTCATCACGCTCGAGCAGTTCTTTACCGGCAACCACGAATCGCTCACACAGGCTTATTCGCCCATGACCATCCGCTTCTTCATCCTCTCTGCCCATTACCGCGGCACGGTAGATTTCTCCAATGATGCCCTCAAGGCTTCGGAGAAAGGACTGGAGCGACTGATGAACGGCATACACGATCTGGCACGCATACAGCCTGCCAAGGAGAGCGATGCCAATACGGCCAAGTTTGTGGCCGCCCTGCGCCAGCGCTGCTACGATGCCATGAACGATGACTTCATGACACCGCTCGTGATAAGCTATCTGTTTGAATCGTGCCATCTTATTAATACGCTTACCGACCACAAGGCAAGCATATCAGCTGCCGACCTGCAAGAACTGGAAGCTACAGTAAGGTTGTTTGCCATCGACCTCTTGGGTCTGAAAGACGAACTGGGTACCGACAACAGTGCCCGCGAAGAGGCTTATGGCAAAGTGGTGGACATGGTGCTGCAACTGCGTGCCAAGGCCAAGGCCGACAAAGACTGGGCGACCAGCGACAAAATCAGGGACGAGCTCGCCGCCAACGGTTTTGAGGTAAAAGACACCAAGGACGGTGTGACATGGAAACTGAATAAATAACTATTAAAAAAATAAATGGAATACAATTTCAGAGAAATTGAGAAGAAATGGCGCCAAGTGTGGGTTGACCAACAAACCTACAAGGTGAAAGAAGACAAGGACAAACAAAAATTCTATGTCCTCAACATGTTTCCCTATCCATCCGGAGCCGGCCTGCACGTAGGCCATCCATTGGGTTACATCGCTTCCGACATCTTTGCCCGCTACAAACGCCTCCAAGGCTACAATGTACTCAACCCCATGGGCTACGATGCGTATGGATTGCCTGCCGAGCAGTATGCCATACAGACCGGACAGCATCCTGCCATCACGACGGTGAACAACATTAACCGCTATCGGGAACAGCTCGACAAGATCGGTTTCTGTTTCGACTGGGACAGAGAGGTCTGCACTTGTGATCCAGATTATTACCACTGGACCCAATGGGCCTTTGAGAAGATGTTCAACTCGTATTACGACAACAACCTGCAAAAGGCTCAGCCCATAGAAAACCTCATTGCCCACTTTGAGGACAATGGTACACTGGGTATGAATGTTGCCTGCTCGGAAGAACTGATATTCTCGGCCCGCGACTGGAAGAGCATGAACGAGAAGGAGCAGCAAAAGACGCTGATGAACTATCGTATCGCCTATCTCGGTGAGACAATGGTGAACTGGTGTGCAGGCCTGGGCACCGTATTGGCCAACGACGAGGTGGTGGACGGCGTGAGCGTACGCGGCGGATATCCTGTGGTGCAGAAGAAGATGCGCCAGTGGTGTCTGCGTGTTTCGGCCTATGCTCAGCGACTGCTCGACGGACTGGACACCATCGACTGGACAGACTCGCTGAAAGAGACCCAACGCAACTGGATAGGACGCTCAGAGGGTACCGAAGTGGAGTTTGCGGTGAAAGACAGCAATGTGAAATTCACCATCTTCACCACCCGTGCCGATACCATGTTTGGCGTAACCTTTATGGTACTGGCTCCTGAAAGCGAGTATGTACAGCAGGTGACCACGCCCGAACAGAAAGAGGCAGTAGAGGAATATCTGAACTATGTGAAGAAACGTACCGAGCTGGATCGTATGTCGGACCGTAAGGTGACGGGTATCTTTACCGGTTCGTATGCCATTAATCCCTTTACGGGCGATGCCATCCCCATCTGGGTGTCGGAATATGTACTGGCCGGCTACGGAACGGGTGCCATCATGGCCGTACCTGCCCACGACAGCAGAGACTATGCCTTTGCCAAACACTTCGGATTGCCTATCATCCCGCTGATTGAGGGTGCCGACGTGTCGGAAGAGAGCTATGATGCCAAAGAGGGTATCGTATGCAACTCTCCTGTGGCAGGAAAAGAGACTCCTTTCTCGCTCAATGGACTCACCGTCAAGGAAGCTATCGCCGCCACGAAGAAGTATGTGACCGATCACAAGCTTGGCCGCGTGAAGGTGAACTATCGTCTGCGCGATGCTATCTTCTCCCGCCAACGATATTGGGGTGAACCGTTCCCTGTCTACTACAAAGACGACATGCCATACATGATACCCGAAAAGTATCTACCACTGGAACTGCCCGAAATAGACAAATATGAGCCTACCGAAACAGGTGAACCACCTCTGGGTAGAGCCAAGTTGTGGGCTTGGGACACCGTAGCCAACAAGGTGGTGGAAAAGAGCAAGGTGGACAACGAGACCATATTCCCCATCGAACTCTACACCATGCCGGGATTTGCAGGGTCGAGCGCCTACTATCTGCGCTATATGGATCCCAAGAACGACACGGCACTGGTGGGCAAGGAGGCAGACGACTACTGGCAGAATGTGGATCTGTACGTAGGAGGTACAGAGCACGCCACCGGACACCTGATTTACTCCCGCTTCTGGAACAAGTTCCTGCACGATTATGGCTACAGCTGCAAGGAAGAGCCATTCCAGAAACTCATCAACCAAGGAATGATTCAGGGAAGGTCCAATTTTGTGTATCGTATCAATAACGATGACCACAGCGCAGCACCACGTTTCGTATCGCTCGGACTCAAAGACCAATACGACACCACACCCATCCATGTGGACGTGAATATCGTACACGGAGACGTGCTCGACACCGAGGCGTTCAAGGCTTGGCGCCCCGAGTATCAGCATGCAGAGTTTGTCCTCGAAGACGGGAAATATATCTGCGGATGGGCTGTGGAGAAGATGTCGAAATCGATGTTCAATGTGGTCAATCCCGACATGATTGTAGACCAATATGGTGCCGATACATTGCGCCTGTACGAGATGTTCCTCGGACCTGTGGAGCAGAGCAAGCCTTGGGATACCAACGGCATTGACGGCTGCCACCGTTTCCTCAAGAAACTATGGAACCTGTACTTCGACAACAGGTCGGAAACATTCCTGGTCAACGATGATGAGCCCACAAAAGAGAGTCTGAAGAGTGTCCACAAGCTCATTAAGAAGGTGACAGGCGATATCGAGAATTTCTCATACAATACGGCCATCTCCGCCTTCATGATCTGTGTCAACGAGTTGGGACAGCAGAAATGTCACAATCGTGAGCTCCTCACCAATCTCGTAGTGGTTCTGGCACCCTTTGCACCGCACATCGCTGAAGAATTGTGGTCACACCTGTGCATGAAAGGCAGTGTATGCGATGCCAGCTGGCCGCAATGGAACGAGGAATATCTGGTAGAAAACGAGGTGAAGTTGGGTATATCGTTCAACGGAAAAACCCGCTTCGACATGCTCTTTGCCGCAGATGCCGACTCAGATGCCATCACCAGCCAAGTATTGGCTGACGAGCGCACCCAGAAATATCTGGAAGGCAAACAGGTGATGAAAGTCATCGTGGTCAAGGGACGCATTGTCAACATCGTAGCTAAATAATAAGGCTATCATCAAGGTAGACAGGCTTGTATATCAAGTCTGTCTACCTTTCCAT
>SFKY01000072.1 GCA_004554665.1 Bacteroidales bacterium | reverse complement strand
GTTACAAAAACTTTACGACATAACAAAGCCCTGGCTTGAGAAAGTCGGGGCTTTGCGATAAAAAAAAGAGGATGTGCCTATTTTGACACACCCTCTTTTGCCTTACTGACTGATAAAGTGAAGCGCGCCTAAACCTTAGGTACCGACTGCAGATAGCGGGCTATCTCCTCGTCGGAGACGGTGTAGTCGTGCAGGTCTCCGTTGATATATTGGTCGTAAGATACCATGTCGAGCAGTCCGTGACCGCTGAGGTTGAAGAGAATGACTTTCTTCTCGCCCGTTTCCTTACACTTCAGTGCCTCGCGGATGGTGGCGGCGATGGCGTGGCAGCTTTCGGGTGCGGGTATGATACCCTCGGCACGGGCAAAGAGCACGCCGGCCTTGAAACTCTCGGTCTGTGGAATGTCCACGCCGTGCATCATGCCGTCCTTGATAAGCTGTGAGATGATCATGCCGGCTCCGTGGTAGCGCAGACCTCCCGCATGGATGTTGGCAGGCTTGAAATCGTGGCCCAGTGTGTACATCGGCAGCAGCGGTGTGTACCCGGCCTCGTCGCCGAAATCGTATTCAAATTTGCCTCGGGTAAGTTTGGGGCAGCTGGCAGGTTCGGCAGCGATGAATTCGGTCTGCTTGCCGTCCTTCAGGTTATGACGCATGAAGGGGAAGGCGATACCGCCAAAGTTGGAGCCTCCTCCGAAGCAGGCGATGACCGTATCGGGATATTCGCCGGCCATCTCCATCTGTTTCTCGGCTTCCAGACCGATGATGGTCTGATGCAGTGCCACGTGGTTGAGCACACTTCCCAGCGTGTACTTGCAGTTGGGCGTGGTGGTGGCGAGTTCTATGGCCTCGGAGATGGCTGTGCCCAACGAGCCGGGATGCGTGGGGTCGGCGGTGATGATGTTTTTGCCCGCACGGGTAGACATGGACGGCGAGCCCTCGACGGTAGCGCCAAATGTGCGCATGATGAACGAGCGGTAGGGTTTTTGCTGCAACGAGATCTTGACCTGATAGACAGCCACCTCCATGCCGAATATCTTGGCGGCATATGACAAGGCTGCGCCCCACTGGCCGGCTCCCGTCTCGGTGGTGACATTGGTCACGCCCTCCTGCTGGCAATAATAGCACTGGGGGATGGCCGAGTTGATCTTGTGGGAGCCGAGCGGATTGGTCGACTCGTTCTTGAAATAGATGTGGGCAGGCGTATCGAGTGCCGCCTCGAGCTCGTAGGCCCTTACCAAGGGTGTGGAGCGGTAAAACTTATACTTCTCCAGCACCGCCTCGGGAATGTCTATCCAGGCGTGCTCGGTGTCCAGTTCCTGTATGGAGCACTCGCGGCTGAAGATGTGCGACAGGTCGTCGGCGTTGAGGGGCTCATGGGTGGCCGGATTGAGCGGTGGCAACGGCTTGTTGGGCATGTCTGCCTGTATGTTATACCACTGTGTGGGAATCTCATGCTCTTGTAGCAAGAATCGTTTTTGTCTACTCATAGTCTGAATGATAGTTTGGTGATATGATATGTTTTTATTTGCGTTTCTTGTAGAATCGCACCCAGTCGATGTGCATCTCCACAGGCAACTGCTTGGGGTCGACGGCACCCACCCACGAACCTCCCAACTGCATGTCTAACAGCAGATAGAAGGGCTGATGGTACGGAAACTGCCCCTCTTGCGTCGTCTCGATGCGCGGATAGGTGAAGGTGTGCCGGTCGTTGATGTAGAAACTCAGGCTGTCGGCATACATCTCGACGGCGTAGACGTTGTAGCCATCGGGGTCGATGCGTCCCGTGCTGCCGTGGGGCGGATTGTTGATGCCGAGGGTGTACGTGTAATGCGAATGGACAGTCTGGTAGGCGATACTGTCGTGGCTCAACCGCTCCATGATGTCTATCTCGCCGCCCTTGGGCCATTTGCCGTGTTCGGGAAGCAGCCAGAAAGCCGGCCATGCGCCCTTGGCGCCAAAGAGGCGGGCCCTGATTTCCAGTCTTCCGTCCATGAAGGTCTGTTTGCCCTTGGTATAGAGGCCGCCGGTGAGATAGGCTGCCGTGTCGTTGGCTTGCCCCTGATTCTGTATGCCACGCAGTATCAGGTTGCCTTTGCGGACATCATAGAGCGTGTCCAGATTGGACATGTAGTTGTTCCAGTCGGCTTTGCCGCGTGGAATCTTGCTCCACACTCGTGTGTCAAACTTCCCCTTCTGTCCGAATTCCTCTTGCCAAGCCAGTCGCCATCCCGGCTTTTGGGAGGCGCAGGCGCTCAACAAGCAGAGGAGGACAAGAAATCCCCATACAGTATGCCTCGTCATATAATCTTAGTGTGATAATGTATCTATTTCGTTACAAAGTTACTAAAAAATGTGACTTTCGCGGCAAAAAGTAAGAAAGATTTCATAACTTTGCATCATTATGCTTATTATTGTTACAATACTTGCCTATTTCGGCATACTGCTTGTTTTCAGCAGACTTACTGCCCGTCGGTCAGACAACGACACTTTTTACCGGGCTAACCGTTGTTCTCCGTGGTACATGGTGGCTTTTGGTATGGTGGGTGCCTCCATCTCGGGAATAACCTTTATCTCTGTGCCAGGAATGGCCGGTGTGAGCGATATGACCTACCTCCAGACATGTCTCGGATTTGTCGTGGGCTACTTTGTGGTGGCCTATGTGTTGCTGCCCATCTACTACAAGTACGACCTGACTACTATCTACACCTATCTGAAACTGCGGTTGGGGCAGCGGTCGTACAAGACGGGAGCCTCGTTTTTCTTCCTGTCCAAGATGACGGGAGCTGCCGTACGCTTCTATGTGGTCTGCATGCTGTTGCAGCGGTTCGTGCTCGATGCTGTCGGCGTGCCTTTTTGGGTGACAGTGCCTATCTTGGTGGCGCTGATATGGCTGTACACCCGTCGGGGTGGGGTGAAGACGCTGGTGTGGACCGACTCGTTCCAGACCTTCTGTATGTTTACGGCGTTGGTGTTGATTGTGGTGCATGTCATTGGGGCACTCGACATGAGCGTGGCCGATGCCGTGCGTACGGTGGCAGCCGATTCGCATAGTCGAATCTTCGTTTTCGATGACTGGGTGTCGCGTCAGAACTTCTGGAAACAGTTCTTGAGCGGTATCTTCATCGTGGTGGTGATGACCGGACTTGACCAAGATATGATGCAGAAGAATCTTACTTGCAAGTCGTTGCCGGATGCGCGCAAGGACATGTGCTGTTATGGATTTGCCTTTGTGCCTGCCAATCTGCTGTTTCTTGCCTTGGGTGTACTGTTGATGTTGTTGGCGCAGCGCGAGGGTGTGGCGGAGGCTGGAGACGAACTCTTGCCGGCTTTTGCGGCCACGGGCAGACTGGGTGAGGCCGTGGTGGTTTTTTTCACCGTTGGCATTGTGGCAGCATCGTTTTCCAGTGCCGATTCGGCGCTGACCTCTCTTACCACCACCTACTGTGTGGATCTGCGTGAGCGCCCTGCCGACGAGCGTCTCCGGCGGCGTGCGCATGTGGCGGTAGCCCTGCTCTTTGTGCTGTTCATCCTGCTTTTCAGGGCCGTCAACAGTACCAGTCTGCTTGATGCTATCTATGTGCTGTGCTCTTACACCTACGGGCCTCTGCTGGGCATGTTTGGCTTTGCCCTGTTTGTCAGACGCGAGGTCACAGACAGGCTTGTACCCTATATAGCCGTGGCTTCGCCCATGCTGTGTTACGTCATCGATACGGTTACCACCTCGCTCACGGGGTATAGGTTCGGCTACGAACTGCTGATGCTCAACGGTCTGCTCACCTTTCTTGGACTATGGGTTACGGGACGTCCGTCTGCTAAGGCGTAAATGCTACGGCTGATCAGAAAAGATACGAAAAAAGGGGGCCTCATACAGCGACGAGACTCCCTTCCTGTGTATTCATGGTTTAACTTATTTACTGATATTCTTCGATTTGTAGACAAAGATCTTGGGCTTCTTGCCGGCAGACGGCTCTGCTACCTTTATCTTCTTGAAACTTCCTCCCTGTACATCGTCGAGCACAACGGCAGGACGATAATCCTTGGCCTTGGCAGTGAGTTTGACATTGCTGAACTTCACGTTGTCGGCATGCCGCACGTAGAATCCCCATGCCGGCAACTCCTTGTGCTGTGAGAACTCCGGGTAAGCCTTGGGCATCTCGGGTACCTTGTCAAGTTCGTCTGTACCCACCTTGGCATAGTCGGGGTCACCGCTACCGGGATAGACGATCTCCACGTCCGAGATGCTGACATTGGTTATGTGGTTGTCTGCCAAGCCCACGATGCTTGAGGGAGATGTGTTGCGGGGCTGGTCCTCGATGGGTCCCTCGTATTCGTAGCCGGCATCGGGCTTGGTGGCCGGCACCTCGGCATAGACATGCGAGATGCGGACATTGTCCAGCTTGCTGCGGCGTATCTTGTTCAGTTCTTTGTCTATGGTTATGAGCTTGTGAGCGTCGGCCCTACGTTGGCCCAAGACCAGATAGATGGCGTTGCCCGTGTTGATGGAGGTCAGACTGTCTACCACCACGTTCTCTATCTCGCCTCCATCCACAGCCTGGATGGTGATGGCCGAGCGATAAGTATCGAACACGAAGTTGTCGATGATACGGATATTCTTGAAACCACCCACCGAAGCCGTGCCAAACTTGATTCCGTTGGCACTGGAGCACATCTTGTTGTGGCGCACGGTGATGTTTTGGCACAGGCTGTGTGCGTCATGCGACTTGAGGCAGATGGCATCGTCGGTGGCATCTACGTAGCAGTTTTGTATTAGCGCCCCGTTACAGTCTACGATATCCATGCCATCGTTGTTCCAGTAGGCGCGGCTGTGTACCGATATACCGTCTATGAGCAGGTCTTCGCACTGGTCGTAGGTCTGTGTCCAAAACGCCGGGTTCTGCAACCGTATTCCCTTAACCTGCACCTGCTTGCATTCACGGAAGTAGATGAGTTTGGGGCGGTTGGCGACACGGCCCAGTTTCAGCGGGTCGTTGATGATGCCGTTGCAGGCCTGTGTCAGGAAGTTGTTGCCCAGTTCTCTGCCGCGTCCGTCTATCACGCCCTTGCCCGTGATGGCTATGTTTTGCTGTTTCTTGGCGATGATGAGCGCGTACCAGGCGTTGTCCACCAAGTCGTAGTCGTAAGGATTGACCGAGCCCACCAGCACGGCGCCTTCGCCCAAGTGCAGGGTCACGTTGCTCTTCAGATGGATGCTTCCCGTGAGATAGCGTCCCACGGTGAAGACGAGGCGGCCGCCGCCCTGGGCGGAGATGTGGTCGATGGCGCGCTGGATGCTGCGCGTATTCATGGTGGTGCCGTCAGACTTGATGCCGAACAGTGTCATCGAATAGTCTTTGGCCGACATGGTCAAAGTGGTGGTCAGGAGCACTGCGAGGGCTACCAACCGTATGGTGATCTTTTGCATTTCAGTTACCTTTTTCATACCCTGTTACTTTACACTCTCGTTTTTGCCTTCGCCGGAAACCAGCGTGTAGGCTACCGACTTGTCGTCTGCATAATTGTCTTTGCTGGTCACGCCTGTACACTGGTCTTGCACGAGCGGCAGATGGCCATGCAGATGGAAGAAGCGCACGCTCTCCAGTTTGCACCCCTTGCTCTGGTGGAGTACGATGGCATCGTTGGCTGCATCCTGTATCTGGATGTTCTTGATGGTCACGTTGCTGCACTGCTCCATATAGATTATGCACGGCATCAGACGGGTCACGGCATCGGCCTTGGCATGGGTCATAGGATGGGCTGGCACATCCTCGGCGCGCAGATAGCCCTTGTCCACCTGGGTCTTACCACTGTTCTGGAGCTTCTGACTGTTGCCCTCGATTACGCCTTTGCCCGTGATGGCCACATGGTCTTGGCCTTTGGCCGAGATGAGTGCCGGTGGCATGCTGCCGGTCAGCATGTCGTAGATAGGCGGAGCTGCCACCAGCGTGGCGCCTTCGCCGATATGCAGGGTGACATTCGACTTCAACTGGATAGCACCCGTAAGGTAACGGCCCACGGTGAATATGAGTCGGCCACCGCCTTCGGCGGCAATATGGTCGATGGCACGCTGGATAGACTGGGTGTTGAGGGTCACACCGTCGCTCTTGGCGCCAAACACCACTGCTTGGTAGTCTTTGGCAGAGGAGGAAAGGGTGCAGGTGGCCAACATGCAGGCCGCCAATATATATCTTAGGATATGGGGTTTCATAGCTGTATGGTTATGGATTATTTTTTCTCAGTAGACTTATAGAGCACCACTTGTTTTTTGCCCTTAGCAGCAGGCTCCTCGTAGCTCACGCCTTTCAGGCAGATGCCCTGCACGTCGTCGGCCACAAGGGCGGGGCGATAGTCGGGACGCACGGCGCGGAACCGTACGTTGTCCAGCGTGATACCCTCGGCATGGCGCAGGTAAAGTCCCCATGCGGGCAACTCCTTGAACTGCGAGAACTCTGGATAGGCCTTGCGCATCTCGGGGATGCTGTCCAGCTCCTTGGCAGTGGTGCCGCGGAAGGCATAGTGCGGATTGCCGCCGCCCGGCGACACAATCTCGATGTTCTGGAGCGCCACATCCTGTATCTTGTGGTCGGGCAGACCCACGATGCTGGCCGGAGATATGTTGCGCGGAAGGTCTTCGATGGGTCCCTCGTAGTTGTAGCCGGCATCAGGCTTGGTAGCGGGAATCTCGGCATACACATTCTTGATGGCGATATGGCGCATGGTGGGCTGCTTGCCGTTGCTCCATCGGTCGCCGATGCGCAGGAAGATCACGTTGCCCGTGTTGATGGAGCGCACACCGTCTACCTCGATGTTCTCGATGAGGGCACCGTCTACCGCCGCAAAGGTGATGGCCGAGCGGTAGGTGTCGAAGATGGTGATATTGCTGACCTTGAAGTTGCGGAATCCGCCTCTTGAGACCGTACCGAACTTGAGGCCGTTGGCACTCGACCTGCCTACGCAGTTTTCTACCACAACATTTTGGCAGAAGTGGTCTGCTGAGTGCGACTTGAAGCAGAATACGTCGTCGGCGGCATCGATGTTGGCATTGCGGAGCACCACCCCGTCGCAGTCTACGATGTCTATGCCATCATTGTTCCAGTACGATTTGCTGTCGACGGTGATTCCGTCCACACACAGGTCCTTGCACTGGTCGTAGGTCTGGTTCCAACTGGCGGGGTCGCGCAGGGTGATATCCTTGATGGTGACATGCTCGCACTCGCGGAAGTAGACATTCATGGGACGGTTGCCCTCGTAGGGGCGTCCGAGCTTGAGCGGGTCTTCGAAGAGTCCCCGGTTGATGTAGTCCACCATGTTGTTGGCCGTCTTGAAGCCCTGTCCGTCGATGGTGCCCTTGCCCGTGATGCCTACATGGTGCTGGCGCACGGCAAAGATCATGGACATCCAGTTTACGATGGGATTCTTGTCATAGTCCCACGGATTGGTTGAACCCAGCAGGGTGGCACCTCCCTCTAAGTGAAGCGTCACGTTGGACTTGAGATAGATGGTTCCTGTGAGGTATTTGCCAGGCGTAAACACCAGTCGGCCGCCTCCTTGGCGGTGTATGTAGTCAATGGCGTGCTGGATGGTGCGGGTGTTGAGTGTCGTCCCGTCGGCCACAGCGCCAAAGTCTGTCACGGCATAATCCTTGGCTGCCATCGTGAGACACCACGGCATCCATATAGCCATCATTACAATCTTCAGTTTGTTCACCATATTGTTAGTTATTAGTTGGGTTGTCTTACTTCTTATGTTCACTCGTTCTTCTGACTGCTCGGAGCAGACCGATGAGGGTCTGCTCCGATAGGTCTGTGTTTGCGGGGGAGTTCGTTCGGCGGAACCTTCTCCTCCTTGAGGTTCATGGTAAAAGTTTATTTACGGTTGCAAATCTATTCAAGTTTTTGCAGATTGTGGTGCCTTTTTTTGATATTCGAGCCCGAAAAAATGACAAATGTTATAAAACTCCTATTTTCCTTGCCAAATAGTAATGCTTTTCTCAATTATTGCAGCCGTTTTAGGGAAAGTATCAAACCAAAATGCGTGCCGATGGCCGGGGCAGATGATATAAATCAAAAAAATCGTAATGGCAGATAGAAATCGTAAATGCGGCATTTAGACCTCGTAAATGCCACCTTTAGCGCGCTAATCATGGCATTTGGCTCAGACAACTGACTTCTCTCCGAATGGAGTGGGGTGACTATAGGTCTCTCCCTCGGCCATGAGAAAGAGGGAAGAAGTGAGGTCAAATGGTTATGAAGCAGACATCGGTCGATACAAAAAAAAGACTGGAGATAGTCATGGGGGCTTGATGCTCCTCGGTGACTATCTCCAGTCTTGGTATCATGGCCTGCTATGCTCCTCTCTATGTAGAAAGGTAGGGCGAGGCTTTACTCTTTACAAGGTGTTCAGGTATCGCTCTGCCTCCAGGGCTGCCTTGCAGCCACTGCCAGCAGCCACAATGGCCTGACGATAGGTGGGGTCTGCACAGTCGCCGGCAGCAAATACACCCGGTATGTTGGTGCGGGGCGAGGCACCTTGGGTAAGGATATAGCCCGTCTCGTCCATATCTATCTGTCCACGGAACACCTCGGTGTTGGGCTTATGGCCGATGGCGAGGAAGAAACCGTCGATGGGCAGGTCGTAGCGCTCCTCATCGGGCTCGCCCTTGCGGCGTACCACGTGTGCACCCTCAACGCCATTTTCGCCGTAGAGACCAAGGGTGTTGTGTTCGTAGAGAATTTCAATTTTGGGATTTTCCTCCACGCGGCGGCGCATGATATCGGAAGCGCGCAGATAGGGTTTGCGTACGATCATATAGACCTTACTGCACAGGCCGGCGAGATAGATGGCCTCCTCGCAGGCTGTATCGCCACCGCCCACTACGGCTACCACCTTCTTGCGGTAGAAGAATCCGTCGCAGGTGGCACATGCCGAAACTCCCTGGCCATTGTATTTCTGCTCGTCGGCAAGTCCCAGGTATTTGGCACTGGCACCCGTGGCGATGATTACGGTGTCGGCCTCTATCTCATCGCCGCGATCGGTGGTGAGGCGGTAAGGACGGCTGGAGAAGTCGGCCTTGGCAATGACACCATCGCGGATGTCAGCACCGAAACGCTCGGCCTGCTGGCGCAGCTCCATCATCATTTGGTTGGCATCCACACCCTCCGGATAGCCGGGGAAATTTTCTACGATGGTGGTCTGGGTGAGCTGTCCGCCGGTCTGCAGTCCGCAATACTCTATGGGCTGGAGATTGGCACGTCCGGCATAGATGGCAGCGGTGTATCCGGCTGGGCCGCTACCGATAATGAGACACTTGGTATGTTCCATGTCGTGTAATTAAGCTAAAAGTTGTTGTATCTTCTCTTCTATATGCTCCATGCTCTCGGTGGGTTCGAAACGCTCAACCACCATACCGCGCTTGTTGATGAGGAATTTGGTAAAATTCCACTTGATATCGGCTTTCTCCTTGTAGTCAGGATCGGCCTCGGAGAGCATCTTGTCGAGGATGGGCGTCAGTTCGTGTGCCTCATCCCATCCTGCAAATCCCTTCTGCTCTTTCAGAAATTTGAACAGTGGGTCGGCATCGTCGCCATTGACCTTGACTTTCTTGAATCTGGGAAATTCTGTGCCGTAGGTGAGCTTGCAGAAACTATGAATGGACTCGTCGGTGCCGGGTGCCTGCTGGCCGAACTGGTTGCAGGGGAAATCGAGGATCTCGAACCCCTGGGCATGGTATCGTTGGTAGAGGGCTTCCAGTGCCTCGTACTGGGGGGTGAACCCACATTTGGTCGCTGTGTTGACTATCAGAAGCACCTCGTTGGCATATTCGCGCAGGGAAACTTCCTTTCCTTTCCTGTCTTTTACTGAGAAATCGTAAACCGTTTTCATTTTTTATTATAATTGTTCCTTATCTATGAATCATGTGGGGCATGGGTTGTGCCATCTTTTATTTAAGCGCCGCCCATCTTATGCAAAGATGGTGCCAGCTGAATGCAATAGAACTTGTTCTGATTGCTGAGGCGCCGCCCATCTTATGCAAAGATAGCTATTCTCGGCGAAATAAGCCCCCTCTGAAAGGATAATTATGTTTTTTTTTAGGGATTTTCCCCGCGTGGATAGGGATAACCTCGGTAAGTATATGGAAAAACTATTGGGCGTGTATGTATTATACACTATCTTTGCAGCAGAAATGAATAACCTGATAAAACGATAAGGATATGAAGAAGATGGAGACCTTGACACTGATGGCAATAGTAGCCATGATGTCGCTGACGATGATTTCGTGTGACGATGAGCACTTTGACCATTACTATTTCGATTTGGACGAAGCGCTCGATGCCTATTTTGAAACTTATGGTGATTTTGGCACCGACGACCGTACTACGGCCCAGTGGTTTGACCACTACTGTGCTTACGCTTCAGACCGCGACTACCGCGATTTTCTGAATGCGGTGGACTATGAGCGCTACGAGAATCAGAAACTGATGGCCAAATATCTGAATGGATATTGGACGGGACCGATGACCATGTATTATAAGGACAATATGGGAGCGACGGTGTCGACTCCGTGTACCGTGGCATGGGACTTTGAACTGGATGCTAAATCGGATATATCGGGTAGGGGACTGGAGACCCGCGTCATCGAGGGCGAGGGTACGGTGGAGACCGCTTTCTCTTGGATGGTGAACGCCCAGGGCGGCATCGAGCTCTCTTTCGACGGTGCCACAGCAGACAGCGACCCCATCAACATGCTGGTGGCTTACGACCATCTCGACCAGTTGTCGCCTGAGCGTTTCAAGGGTACAGCCGTAGGCGTGAATATTGATGAGGAAGACGATTTTGATTTGAAGAAACAGTCGTACGCCAAGCCGTCGGTTGCTACCCGCAGTGCAGCTGCCAAGACTTTCTGTGGCAAAGGGAAGCCGGCTGCAGCCATTGAAAGGAATATTGTAAAAGCCATCGGCCACCGCTAAAGATTGGCGGTGCTTGGTGCCAAGCCAACTAAATAAAACGAGCCGTGCGCCCTACGGAAGTCTTTGCTGCACTGATAGGCAGCACCGTAGTAGCGCACGGCTTGTGCGTATAGCTTATTAGCAGGGACTATAGCGCCCAACTGATGAGGCTGAGCGATTTCTCCACTTTGTCCTCGGTGTCGTCAGGCAAGTTGCAGAAGAAATCTATGCCTGTCTTTTCCTCCAGTGCATCGATGGTAATGGCATAATCGGCCAGGTGGGCATTGGGTACCGTGTGGTTCAGGTGCTCTGTCCAGAAAGCCAAGGCCTTGTAACCGTTGGCGTTTTTCTCCAGCAGTGCCATGAAAAAATACTTGGGCACGATGAGCTGCCCCTTGATGCGCTCCAGTATCATGCTCTCGCTGTCTATCGTGCCTCCCTTGCACACATAGATGGTGTCGCCGTCTTTGAGCGACTTAGCCCGATTCTGCACAAAGTTCTCCATCTGTACCCAGAGGCCATCGTAGTTGCTTCCGGCATTGAAGGCATTGCGCTGTGGCTGCATATTGGTATAATAGAAGGTCTGGTGGTTGGCTTCCTTGGAGTATTGGCGGTCGTATGAGGCGCACATGTGGCCACGGTCGTAGCCGGAGCCGGTAAACATGTAGTTGGTATCGCTGAATCTCATAGAACTGGGCAGGTCGGGATCCTCCTCAAAAGGACCGTTGCGGCCCACACCGCCCTTGGATGAACCGTTGGTCATCGGGAAACATGACCAGCGGGGCGATTTCTTGCCGTAATCCCATTCTACACTGTAATTGATCTTTGTGTTGTTGTCTGTCTTATGGACAATGACGATGTTGTCGCCGCCGCGCAGATGCGGAAACTCCAGTCGGGTAATCTCCTTGGGTACGTTGGCCGTCACAATGTTACGGTTGGCATTGGTCACTGTCGGGGTGGGGGTGGAGCCATCGTCATCGCTGCCACAGGCAACGAGCGAGAGTGCGAGCACGCACAGGGTAAGGTAATGGAACAGATTCTTCGTCATGGTGATGGTGTAGAGACTAAAAAAGTGCGGGCTAACGCATATGCAACTACGTTAGAACGCACTTTGATTGGATTGATATATTCAAAAGATATATTACTTCTTCAGCTTGCCGTAGCGGTTCATGAAGCGGTCTACGCGACCTGCAGTGTCGACCAGCTTGTTCTTACCCGTATAGAAGGGGTGAGAAGTGCTCGAGATTTCGACCTTTACCACTGGATAAGTCTCGCCTTCAAACTCTACTGTATCATTTGTCTTGCATGTAGACTTTGTAAGGAACATATCGCCGTTGGACATATCTTTGAATACGACGGGGCGATAGTTTTCTGGGTGAATACCTTGTTTCATTTCGTTGTTAATTGTTATTATTAATGTGATGTATATTCCGTTTGGGTTGCAAAATTACGACTTTTTACCGTAATGGCCAAATGTTTCACGATGTTTTTTCGTCCACTCGCCATGTTTTTTGTTTTTGGGCATGTGGTTGATAAATACGTCCCTATCCTTATTGATACTTTGGTTCCATTCTAGAGGATATGTATATGGATGAGATGTAAAAAACAAACCTGCATCCGCGTGGAATGCAGGTTTGTTGGCTGTAGTAGGGTAATGTTTTATTTAGCAAAAGTAATGGTCAGTGACAGAATGCGGAACTGTGTAGCGCCGCCTGTACCGGTATTGGTGTTTGTAATCTTTACTGTCGAACTGTTGATGCCGCTGATTGTG